>JALHTX010000105.1 GCA_022866015.1 Thermoplasmatota archaeon | reverse complement strand
CTCAAATGCGATTAATCCTCATTCTCCATAGGAATAGCCAGATTAACATTCATTAAAAAAGATCCCTTTCAGTTATTTTTCTGCTCTAAGCAACAGACAACAACGATAAAATTTCTTCAAATACTCCATCTATTAATCAATTATTCAGAAAAATTCTACTTAAATCAGAATTTTTCAACAGCCTTGATTTAATCTTGTGAAGATTTAATCTTGTTTTTCATAGATAACAGTTTTTAGAACCAGTTCATTTTTATTCATCTTGGATTTATTCCTCTGGTGGAAAGGTTATAAAATTGTTATCCAATAGAAAAAGGTTGAAACTCATATTACTAGTAATGGATAATATGGTATTCAGTAGATAATAGAGTGCGGTAATAGTGATTGGACAGACGTACCTTATCATGGACCATAACCTATTGAAAATAGTGATAATGGCGGGAAAAATGAAATCAACGCAGGAAATGTTATTGTTGAATCTGGGCAACAGTTCACTGAATGGTTTTTAAATATGGCTGTGATAAGTAATTCTTAACCTCTTTTTAGTTAGGATAATAAAAGTATAGGAAATGGTAACAATGATTATTTACTTCTATGTTATACGGTTTAAACAATGAAGAGTTCACTTATTGCTTCATGTGGAATGAATTGTGGAATTTGCAGGGGATATCTTAGAGAAAAGAAGAAATGTCCGGGTTGTAGAGAAAGTAATGAAAACAAATCATTTAGTTGTGTGAATTGTAAAATAAAAAACTGTAATGAATTAAATAATAATAATTTAGAATTTTGTTTTAAATGTAAAAAATTCCCTTGTGAAAAAATAAAACATATGGACAAAAGATATCGAATAAAATACAATATGAGTACGATTGGAAATCTTGAAAATATTAAAAAATTAGGACTAAGAGAATATATAAAAAATGAAAAAATAAGGTGGACTTGTTCTCAATGTGGAAGAACTATTTGTGTTCATATAGGATATTGTTCCAATTGTGGAAAAAAATTATAGTATTTGTCTTATTTTGACGATGATGAAAGATTTGAAGACCAACATAGAAAAATATTATTTTTTTAACTAAACTAGAGTTCAAATCCTGACCCAGTATCTTTTGTTTATTTTCTAATTTATTTTTTATCTCCTTTTAAAGATGTATGTATTTTTAATAAAAAATATTTTTCTGTTGGTTATATATATATAACATTTGTTATATATTTTGAATAGTTTTATATATCGAAACATGATTTTCTTAAAATATGGCAAAAAGTAGTGTAAAACAAATAGAAAAAGATGAAAGAAAGATACTAGAAGAACTAGCAAAAAATGCTAATAAAAACATAAATGATATTGCAGAAACATGTGGCGTCTCAAGACAAAAAGTATGGCGAGTAATAAATAACCTGGAAAAAAATCATACTATCTGGGGATATGTAGCTGTAGTAGATGAAGAAAAACTAGATAAAAAAAGCTACATAATACTTTTAAAAAGAACAAGTAAACCATCTTCACAAGAGCTAATCGATAAAATAATAGGAAGAGATTTACCAGAGAAAGGAAAAAAAATAGGGATAGAAATCATAAACAGCATCTACACACATGGAGTTTATGACTGGGTAATATTTTTCAATGCAAATGACATAAAATCTGCAAAAGCATTTGTAGAAGAAGTAAACAAATTGTTTGAAGGTCTGGTATCAGATATACATTTGATTGAAAAAATGTTTTCAGCAGTAAGCTGCGGGGTAACAAATCCTGATATAAAAAAATTGAACGAATTTTTTAAAATCTAATTCAAAAATAGTAATTTTTTTAAATACTTTCCATAACAATTATTTATACTGAGTATATTTTACAAAAAAAAGAAAATATTTAGGGGTAAAAATTTAATAATTTATAATGTAGTCGTGTCCTATACCTCCAAGTTACTAAAAATAGTAAAGTATGTATACATGATTTCTATAGGCGCTATTCGATTATTTTATATCAGGGGAATAAATTTTTATGGCTAAAAATGAAATGAAAAAAATACTTATTACAGGTGCTGTAGGTCAAATCGGTTCTGAATTAACAACGGCTCTTAGAAAAAAACATGGTAATGATAATGTTGTTGCTTGTGGTCGTAAAACTAAACCTAGTGATAAATTATTTAATTCAGGTCCTTTTGAATATGTAGATATAACCGATAAAGATTCTGTTGAAAAAGTTGTTAAAAAATATGATATTGATACCGTCTATAATATGGCGGCTATACTTTCTGCGGTGGGTGAAGAAAAACCTTTGGTATGTTGGAATGTAAATATTAATGGTATGTACAATATTCTTGAAATTGCTCATGAATATGATATGGTACGTATTTTTGTACCAAGTAGTATTGCTGCTTTTGGTCCTGAGACACCTCGTAATAATACTCCTAATGAGACTATATTAAAACCTAAAACTATGTATGGTGTTACAAAGGTAGCTGGAGAACTATTGGGCGATTATTATTTTAAGCGTTTTGGAGTAGATGTTCGTGGTATTCGGTATCCTGGAATAATTAGTAATGAGACGTTTCCCGGTGGTGGTACTACGGATTATGCAGTTGAGATTTTTTATGAGGCAATAAAAAATAAAAAATATACTTGTTTTTTGAAAAAAGATACTACCCTTCCAATGATGTATATGCCTGATTGTATTAAAGGTACTGTGGATTTAATGCAAGCAGATATAAAAAAACTTAAGCATCACTGTGATTTTAATATGGCTAGTATGAGTTTTAGTGCTGGTGAGCTTGCTGCTGAAATTAAAAAACATATACCTGAGTTTAAAGTTGATTATAAACCTGATTTTAGACAAGCTATTGCTGATTCCTGGCCGGAGAGTATTGATGATAGCGTAGCTCGTAAGGAATGGGGTTGGAAGCCATCATATGATCTTTCATCTATGACAAGGGATATGCTTGAAGTACTTGGTAAAAAATACAAGGAAGGAAAACTTTAAAAATTTTTTTTACCAATAAGTTTTTTTAGCTTAAAACAATTCTTTTTTATTTGGTGATAGGGATTAGTATACAAAATCTTGAGGAGATTAAGAATTATATGAGTTATAGTAAAATTGAGACTATTAAGAATTTTTTAGGCGATGAGGCGGATTATCTTTTAAATTTTGATAACCCTAAGGTTTCAAAGGATTCTATTCATCTACCTGGACCTAGTTTTGTTGATCGTGTTTTTGTAGATTCAGATAGATCAACACAGGTTCTTCGTAATATTAAATCGATTTATAATCATGGTCGGCTTAGTGGTACAGGTTATGCTAGTATTTTGCCTGTTGATCAAGGTGTAGAGCATAGTGCTGCTGCAAGTTTTACGCCGAATCCAATTTATTTTGATCCTGAAAAAATTATTGATCTTGCCATGAAAGGTGGTTGTAATGCTGTTGCTTCAACGTTAGGTGTTCTTGGTGTTGTTTCTAGGAAATATGCTCATCGTATACCATTTATTGTTAAGATTAATCATAATGAGTTATTAACTTATCCTAATGTTTTTGATCAGATTATGTTTGCAGATATTGAACAGGCCTGGGATATGGGTGCAGCAGCTGTTGGTGCAACTATTTATTTTGGTTCTAAGGAATCTAGTCGTCAGATAATCGAGGTTAGTCAAGCCTTTAAATTGGCTCATGAACTTGGTATGGCAACGATTCTTTGGTGTTATCTTCGTAATTCTGCATTTAAAGTTGGTAAAGTAGATTATCATACCTCTGCTGATCTTACTGGTCAGGCTAATCATTTAGGTGTTACAATTGAGGCAGATATAGTTAAACAAAAGCTTCCAACAGTTAACGGTGGATATCTTGCATTAAATAAGGATGGTGCAAAGTTTGGTAAAATGGATAAAGCAGCGTATGATATGCTCTGTAGTAATCATCCTATTGATATGACTCGTTATCAGATCATTAATTGTTATAT
>JALHTX010000017.1 GCA_022866015.1 Thermoplasmatota archaeon | reverse complement strand
TTCTTACCTCATTGATTCCAGGAACACAAAGACTAGAAAACTATGATGGGGTAATTATTCATCGAAGTGGAAATAATAGGTTACATATTCAGCGCGGAGATTTTAGAAATAGATGGAAATTTAATCGAGCTGTCGAATCTACTATTATAAAGATTAAACCTGATATAATTGATGCTGGTGGTTTTGTATCATATGCAGGAAGTTACAAAAGTGCAAAGAAATTAAATATTCCTGTAGTCGTAACTGTTCATGAAGTATGGCAGGGGGAATGGATTAGAAATATGGGGGTTATTAATGGTATTATTGGTCATTTTTTGGAAGGGTATTATTTAAAATATCATTTTGATAAATATATTACGATAAGTGAATTTACGTCGCATAAATTAATAGAAAAATTGGGGATATCACCCGACAAAATTGCGGTAATATATAATGGTATTAATTTTGATTTATATCAATCGATTAATGTTAAAGAAAAATATTCGAATCCAACTGTTGTCACAATATGTAGATTGGTTCCATATAAACATGTTGATTATTTGATAAAAGCAATAAAAAATTTAAAAGTGGAATTTCCTAATATTCAATTAAAAATTATTGGTACGGGCTCCGAAATTGAAAAATTAAAAAATTTGGCAAATAACCTCGATGTTTCTGAAAATATCGATTTTGTAGAAAAAATAAAAGAGCAAGAAGAGTTGATAAGAATATTGAAAAAATCTCATGTTTTTGCTTTAACTAGTACTGTTGAAGGATTTGGATTGGTTGTTATAGAGGCTATGGCTTGTGGTTTACCATATGTCATTTCTGATATCCCACCATTAAGAGAAATAACGAATAACGGAATAGGTGGGTATTTAGTAGATTCGAATAATATACATGAATTAACATTTAAAATTAAGAAAGCATTAAAAAGTACAAAAAAGGATAATTCAAAATTTATAAGAGAAAGGTATGAATGGAAATCTGCAGCTAAAAAATTATTAAATCTTTATACAAATATCTGTTCAAAATATAAGAGTAGTTAAAAGAAAATCATTTATTTATATAAATGTATAAAACTAGGTTAATGCACGAGAAAATTAATCGGACTATTAAAATCAGTAAAAATTAACAAAATCGAGATGATTATGGATTCTATAAATAAAAAAGTAATTGATTTCTACACAAAAGAAGCGGAAATATATGATGAAGTTCGATTTACAACATATTCAAAAAGATACATTGACAGAATTGAAAAAAAAATAGTACTTGATATGATTGAAACGTGTGAGAACTTAAACATTCTTGAGATAGGATGTGGAACAGGAAGATTTTCAATTTATCTTAGTGAGCAAGGTAGTAGAATTTCTGCTCTTGATCCTGCTATGTCAATGCTTTTTAAATTAAAGGAAAAAAACGTAAAAAATATCAATTTAATAAATGCCTCTGGATACGAATTACCTTTTAAAAATAACACTTTTAATGGATGTATATGTCTAAATGTTATAAACCATCTACAAACATACAAAAAAATATTAATCGAAGTCAATAGGGTATTACAACCCGGAGGATTTTTTATATTCAATTTTTCTAACATATTTAGTATAGCTTTACCTTATGCACTAAGGATAAATATTACAAAACGTTCAGCTATTAATGATGTTTATACACGATGGGATAATCTTCCAAAGATTCGGGATGATTTATCCCATGTTGGATTTTTTATTGATAAGATGGAAGGGTGTTTTCCAGTTCCGGGGACTCTATCTGAAAATAAGATTATTCCTTGGATAAAAAAATTAAATGAATATTCTCAGAATTCATTTGTTAAATACACAGCAGTAACCATCTTTATAAAAGCTATATGTGAAAAAATTGAGTGATCTAATGAAAATATGTATGGTTGGTCTTTGGATTGGAGAATCTAATGGTGGTGCATATGTTGGTGGACATGTTAACAATGTCGTCAATATATCCAAATATTTGTCCGACTTGGGTCACGAAATCCATATTGTAACATCTGTTCCAGTTTATTCTTCATCAAAAAAAAATTTAGGTATCACTTGGGCTACAGTCCATCCGATAAAAACTCAAAGTAATTTTTTAGATCCTGGATATAGATTTGAGGTATTATTAAAAATGATTTTAAAAATAGGTAGATTGCATAAAAAAGAACATTTTGATGTTATTCATGGCCATTCCGGTTATCCTATAGTTGCATTTATTCCTGCATTTTGTGGAAATCTTTATAATATACCTTCTATGCATACTTTATATTGTCCTATTAAAAAAAGAAGTAGATTGAAAGGGTCTTTTTTTTCAAAATTCTATTTGCAAAAATTAGATATAATAAATGTGCTGAGTAATAATAATAAAAAATCAATAGAAGAATTTGTTAATCTGGATAAAATCAAAGTAATTCCGCCTTGTGTAGATTTATCAATTTATAATAGTACAATAACCAGCGAAAAAGTAAGAGACAATCTAGGGTTGAATGATAGGCCATCTTTATTATTTCTTGGTAATTTAACAAAAACGAAAGGGTTACACGTTTTAATGGAATCTTTAAACATTGTTAAAAAAGACATTCCAAATGTAAAGTGTATAGTTGGATTAGATATGCCCATAAAAAAAAATTTTCTTGAAAAATTTAATCTTTCAAATAATGTTATTCTTTTGGGTATCACTGATAATATGCCCCAGATTATGTCTGCGATTGATATCTTTATTTCACCTTTTTTAAATACAAATGGTCCTGCTGACTATCCATTATCTATATTAGAAGCAATGGCGATAGGAAAACCGATTATTGCTTCAAACGTTGGTGGTATACCCGAAATAATTAAAAATGGAAAAACAGGTCTATTGGTTGAACCTGATGATGCAAATTCACTGTCAAAGGCAATACTCTTTCTACTTAGTGATAGAAAAAAGATGAGAAAGATGGGGGCTGAGGGAAGTTACTTTATCGAAAATCATTTCTCAAGTAAAAAAATAGCAAAAAAACTAGAAAAAATATATACGGAGATCAAACAATGAAACCACAAACAAAACCTTTTATATCTATTCTCTTAACAACATATAACAGATCAGAAATAATAGAACAATGCGTAAATTCAGTTTTAACACAATCCTACCTTAATTGGGAACTTATCATTTCTGATGACGGATCTACGGATAACACCCTCGAGATCTCGAAGAAAATTATGAAAAAAGATTCACGGATTCGATATTATAGAAATACTAACAAACAAGGTTTACCGATGAACCGGAATATTGTGATCTCAAGATCATTGGGTAATTTAATATTTTTTATTGAAGATGATTTAATATTAGATAATTTTTGTTTAGAAACTCTTGTAAACACATTTGAAGAATTAAATTTAATTAAAAAAGTTGGTGCAATTGCACCTCGATTACTTGAGGGTCGTAAAAAGACAAAAGTAATCTTTAGTGAAGGGTTTAATTATGTGGGAGATTCTATAAGAAAGAAATTTTTTTTGCCTTGTGTACTGGACCCATGGACTGGAATCATTTTTCGAAATTTTGGTATCGATTTGAAGGATGTACAAGAAGTTCCAGATGTGCATGCTTGTTCGTTATATATTAAAAATGCTCTGTTGGAAGTTAATGGTTATAGTGGTGTGTATAGTGGCGTTGGGACTTGCGAAGAAACAGACACTAATTTAAGAATTAAAAAGAAAGGTTATAAATTTTATTTTCAACCAAAAGCAATTACATATCATCAGCGTATAAATAGTGGAGGTTGCAGCCAAACTTCATCCACAGCGTCATATTATTTTCACTATATACGGAATAATATACTTTTAAGAACAAGAAATTTTGGTTGGAAGTCATTATTTATGATACCTAATTTTTTATTATTTATTTTCATTAATACGATTAAATATTCATTATATTTAACTTCTACAAAAATTAAAAATCAATAGATTGAGGTAATTTCATTGCAAAATAAAAAAATATGTTTTGTTTCATTGGCTTCGTATCCCTTAATTTCTAAAAGCAATGAGCAATTAGTCGGTGGTGCTGAACTTCGACAAGTGCTAATTGCAAAATCATTATTACAAGAAAATTATGATGTTTCATTTATTGTTTATGATCATGGTCAAAAACCAGGTGAAATCTTTGATGGTATAAAAATTTTAAAAAGTTGTAAACCTGAGATGAATTCTATTCGAAAATCATTATTTATTATAAG
>JALHTX010000104.1 GCA_022866015.1 Thermoplasmatota archaeon | reverse complement strand
CTCCCAGTACGTTTTGGAGCTATATTACCAACCATGCTACCTGGTGAAGATCCACGTTTAATACTTGAGGGTCCTCCAACATGTTGATGCCTACCACCACCATGTGGATGATTCACAGCACACATTGCAACACCACGTACTATTGGATATTGTTTACCACGAGTACGGAATAAATAATGTTTTTTACCTGCTTTTAAGAAAGGTTTATCGTGTCTTCCTCCACCTGCAACAACACCAATTGTTGCTTTGCAATCAGAGTTAATTCTTTTAAAAGCACCGGATGGCAATTTTATAACTGTTATATCTTTTTCATGGGATACAACTGTTGCAGTGGTTCCACCAGCACGTACTAATTTACCGCCGTCACCTGGTAAAAGTTCAATATTGTAAATAGGTGCTCCCTCAGGAATTTTGCCTATTGATAACATATTTCCAACTGCAATTTCTTTTTTATCGTCATTAAATTTAATTTTATCTCCTGTCTTTATCCCTTCAGGGGCAATCATATTGATTATTTTATTATCACTTAATTTAACACTAGCAATAGGGGCAGTTCGACCTGGATCATGTATTATATCAACTATTGTTCCTTCTGTTAAAATATTTTTATAATCGTATTTAATTTCTCCTTTAAATCTATGTGATGGAGAATTAAATTTAGTGCTGATTTTTCCTCTTCTTTGTTGTATAAGTCTCTTACCCATATTTCATCCTCTTAGAATATACCTATCCTCATTCCAATATCTTCGGCTTTAAACTCTGGCATAAATATTACAATTGCGTGTTTACCATGTTTTGTAATTCTTGTATTAACATCTTTGACTTTTACTTCAAAGAGTTTTTCAACAGATTCTTTTATTTGTTTTTTATTTGCATCTCTTTTAACTACAAACTCTAAAGCATTATTTTTTTCCATAAAATTCATTGTTTTTTCAGTTACGTAGGGGTGATACACTATATAGTACGGATCCATTACTTAGCACTCCCTAGTTCTTTAATTGCTGATTTTGTAAAAATTGTTAGACGACCAGCATCGCCACCTGGCGCAAGATGTTCTATATTTATAGCGTTTGGTTTTACAACATCTACACCTGAAAGATTCTTTGCGCTAAGACATATTTTATCTTTTGTTGAGACAATAAGTATTGATTTTGGAGTACGATATTTTCGTCCTCTCATTTTTCCTTTTCCTGCCCGTATATGTTTACCGTTTATAGAGCGTAATATATCGTCGTATACACCTATTTTTTCAAGTGCTTCGATTACATCTTTGGTTTTATTGATCTTTTCAAATTTATCATCAACAATTACAGGTAATGTTAGTTTGTCATTAAATTTATGACCACGTTTTGAAACAATTTCTTTATCTGCTGTTGCTGCAAGTGCTGAATTTTTAGCTAGTTTTTTTTCTTTTTTGTTTATTTTTTCAGTCCAGTCTCTTTCTTGTTTTGGTGGATGCGCACGACGTCCACCGACTACACATGGTGCAAGAGCTGCAAAGTTTCCTTGTGTTAGACGTGGCACACGACTCATACCTCTTCCTTTTCCAACAGATGCAGTTGCATGTTTACAACCTGCCATTTTATCTGCACCATATGGTTGTCTTCTATTTGAACGAAGTACATTAAATGATTTTCTTATTAAATGTGGTCTGAATGGTGTGTTAAAACTTTCAGGTAACTCTATTTGTTCTTTTGAAGACCCGTT
>JALHTX010000103.1 GCA_022866015.1 Thermoplasmatota archaeon | reverse complement strand
TGGTAGTATTACTAGTACTAGCATTAATAAAACTGCTATTTTTTTAATATTTTTCACGTTATCACCTTTATTTTATTAATTATATAATTATAGTAATATATATATTTAAATGTTTCTATTCCAACATTATTTTCTATAATAAAGGAAATGGAATTTGAACTATTTCTTCTGCAGTAACAAATACATAACTAGCAAATCCAATAAATAATGTATAAGACATTAAAGGAAACGTATTTTTTAGGAAGAAATAAAGACCGATAGATCGAACCATAAAACCTGTTTGTGTTCCTCTGTATAATTCAATTGTTCTTGAAGAAATTACATTGTTTGCTCTTATAACAAATGTTTTACTTTCTATCCCTTTTTTTGAATCTTGAGCATAATGCCAAAAAGAGAATGCGTCATGTTTTATTTGAAATCTTGTATTTTTAAATAAATTAGTATTATAACCCCAGCCTTGACTTATTACTAAATTCTTCCTTAGGAGTGATGGATAGCTATTAAACTTATCTTTAATTAAATTAATTATTTCATAAACAATCAGATCGCTTATTCTTCCTGTGGGAAGTATGATTAATATATAGTTTTTCAATAGTTCTAATTCTTTTTCATTTAGTGAAAAAGTGTTTGTGTCATCAATTTCGGATACTTGCGGATTTACTACTATACCATTACTTTGTTTTTGTTCGATTGTTTTATTGGAGCTTATTACAGGGCTTAAACCCAACCCTATAAGCAAAAATATTGTAAATATTACTATAGACTTTATTATAATTTTTTTTTTCGTATTTACATATCCTCCTTTTTTATTATATTTTTAATATTTATAATAATTTTATATTATTTAAATTTTTGTGAACAACGTATCTATATTCTGATGTGTTTAAATAAGTTTAGATTTGCTGCCTATTTATCTTTAAATAAAATAATTAGTTTATTTTTTTAATTGATGATTTAAGTAAGGATGAAAAGCAAAATATCTCAAAATTTGTTGAATATTCGCTAATGTTAAGTTGTAAGAGGTTTTGATGAAATTGAGATGAATTAAAGATTGGAGTTTGTAAAACTTTTTGGATTCATGGTAGAAATTAGTATAAATAAGAATTTGAAAAAAATATCAAAATTAGAGGATAAAATATGTGTTTTGTAAGTTAAGATTAATTTTTTAGAATCTAAAAATAAAAAAAAATAAATTATTTTAATGAATTTGTTGGAGAACGTTATTTATATCTTTTAAAAAGTGTTCTCCTTTTTCTGTTGTTTGGTAAATTTTTGTGGTATTGTTTTGTTTTTTTATTTTGATGAATTCTTTTTCTAGTAAAAAATTGAAATATTTAGTAAAATGTTTGTAAGAAATATTTGCTTTATAAAGAAGTTGGGTTTTCTTTGTTTCTTTCTCAGCTGAGTATAGTATTTGAGCAATTATCTCGCTTTCGCTACGTTTATTTGCAAATATCATACTCTCTATCGGCTCCCCCAAATTTTAAATGATACTTGGTAACATTTTACATTGTATAATATATTTATTAATATTTGTCCAAAATAGGAAGATAATAGTGGTAAATTATGGGCAGAGTAAGAATTAATATGCATATGGTTTTTTATATTAATGATATATGTGGTTGAGTTGTGTATTTCTATTGTACGTATTTTAGTAATTTATTGATACTTTCTAGAAGATGTTGTCCTTTTTCAGTTGTTTGGTAAAATTTTCCGCCAGGGTTTCCATTTTTTATTTCGATAAATCCTTTTTCTATTAAGAAATCGAAATATTTAATAAAATTTTA
>JALHTX010000016.1 GCA_022866015.1 Thermoplasmatota archaeon | reverse complement strand
CTATGTGGTGTCAAGGAACAGTTGACTCTGCTATTGGTGTTGGAATCATGGTTTCTATGGCAAAATATTTTAAAGAACTAGAAGAGGATGGCATAAGACCAGAATACAATATGAAGTTTATAGCATTCGGTGGTGAAGAATACGGCCTGATTGGGGCTTTGCATTATGAGATAACCCACCAACTTGAACCCATTTTTCTTGTCATCGACCTTAATCAAATTGGCTACAACCAAACATATCCACCATCTACATTAAATGTTGCAACAAATAGGATAGAGCTTTTACCGGTTTTAGAGCTTATAGTGAACAGATCCAATTATGTACATAACATGGGAAACAATAGCAGTCTGAGTTTCATTTGGACGCCCATGGGATCCATGAGTGATGAGTTTGTCTTTTCAGTTGCAAGATGGGTTCGGCCAATAAAACATTGTGAGCTTACAACGGTGATGTTTTTGAAGGATTTTGGCTGGTATCGCCATCACAGAGATGGAGTGAATCATACGGAAGGTGATGTGATGAAATATGTTGATTGGAATGAGGTAAATCTAAATGCCGGCATGATTCTTAATGTTACATACGGCCTAATGTTTAAACAGGTTACCTGGGATCCTATAGGATTCATTCCCTTCGTTATTACAATTGTCATAATCATGATTAGTGTTATAATGCTGTGGAAAAATGAATATTTTATGGATTTATTAAAAAAGAAGTAAAATATGGGTGCATTTTTTAAAAAAAAGAAGGATTATTATATTAATAGATTTGTGCTTCGTTTCTTCGTCACTCAGCACAAATTTAAAAAAATGGCTAAATTAAAATAAAGTTTTTTAAAAAAATTGTGGAGAAAAATTTAAAAGAATATTTGTTACTATCTTAGTTGGTAAATTTTTGAATGATATAGACAGATTCCCAATTAGTTTTGCAATTTCTTATGCACACGAAGATAAGGAGAAAGTCGAACCTATTGTCAACATATTAAAAGAGAAATATGGATATAAAAATGACTTATTTTATGCTCCTAACAAAGAACATACATTAATCGGGCAAGATGGTGAGAGGACTTTTAAGAATTTTTTCTTAAAATCAAAACAAGTATTAGTATTTATTTCGAAGTATTATGTACAGAAAGAATGGACAAGATTTGAATGGGATATCATTAGGAGAAGAGATGAAGTAAATCGTTATATCCCAATAAGATTAGACGATACTCCAATTTTAGGTTTACCTAGCAATATTTTATGTATAGACTTCGAAAAATTATCTAAAGAAGAGATAGCAAAACTCGCAATAAGAATGTTAAAAGAATTTGAAAAAAATTGTGGATTAAAGACCAAAAATGAGTATGAAAAAACTGTTTTAGAGATTAAACCAAGTGATTTCTTAACTGTGAAAGAATCGGTAAAAAAAACTCATGATAGAGCAAAAGTGCAGCCAGTGATTATTCCAACAAAAAAGACTATTCAATTTATTAGAAAGCTTGGCCAATTTTCATTAGGATTCGATGCTAAAGAGAAAAATATTGATGCATTATTTGGTTTTCTCCAAGATGCAGATTTCACTACAGGTGACATACCGCCTGACGATATTGATTCACTAAAATTATTTAAAAGTTGGTTTTACAAACATTTTAGAAGAAATAGACAGATTGAATATTATAGCAGTCTTCCACCAGCGGATATAAACAAACATCTATGCTCTATTGAGGGACCTGTAGATCAGTTATTTACTAGATATGGAATGAATTATGATAGAAATGGTCATAATTGGGAGCCCATTTTACCTTATATATATCCGATTAAAGATGCCCAAGAGAAGTCTACTACTATCTTAAGAGAATGGAAAGGTATTAGATGGAAAGAACTAAATTGGTATATCGCTGATTGCTATGGAAAGCCTAAATTTATACCAGGGGTAGATGAAAATGGAATTCGGCTTTGTCTCAAAAGTACTCCTCCTCAACCTTTTTTCGAACGAGTATCATCAGATTATAAATAATTATTTTCAGTGCTATTTCTATCTGTTGAATACATCTTTTTATGGAGGTTACAAAACCTCCGAGGCGTCTTTTCAATGCTGAGAAGACAGCCTCTATAACGGAGCGTTGATGATATTTTTTCATCCAAAAATCAGGGTTTTCTTTGTAACGTTCTATCATATCTGTAAAAGGATTTCCGTACATGATTTTTTGTTTATAGGTACCATGTCCTGTTGTAGTTTTCTTCAGGCGGATATAAGGTATTCCGCCTTTTGCAACAATTGCTTAGCAATTGTTAACAGAAAGATAGCCGCTATCTGCATAGACATCACCTAGATCATATAAAGGTTCCAGGAGTTTTTCCAGTTGTGTTATCTCATGTACTTTTGTTCTTGTGAAATGGAAGTTTATTATGCTTCTCCATCTTATATCTATTGCTGCGTGTAGTTTAACATACTCATGAGAAGTGTATTTATGTTTATTCTGCAGCCATGTTTCGTTGTATCTTTTTATGCTGAAACCTGTTGCATCAACGGCAACGTCAGTTTTCTTTTTTTAAAAGAAAAAGTTAGCCGTTGATTCAAATCTTGGAGGTAGTCCATTGGTATTTTTGCCATTGCTCTTTGTATCGTGTTATGATCTGGTATTTTTTCAAGTTGCAGTATTTCTTGGAATGTCTTGTTACTCCTGATAAGACTCTCGATATCGCGATAGGGCATCCCAAAATATACCTTTAATAAGCATATTAAAACCATGGAACGTGGTGGATATGGGTGGCGTCCATACTGTTTTTCTACCCAGGGTTCTTTAGAATTATTTATGATTCTTATTCCTTCATGGAGAAGAATTTCGAATTCTTTCTCCTTGATTTTATTATGTTTCTTCCAGTTATAACTCCTCATCTTTGCATCCCATCCATAATAATGGGAATACAAAAACATTATTAAATTTTGAGACAATGCCGTAAAAAAAAGGCACCCAAATATATTTTATGAGTCTATTAATGATGATTTACAATAAAACAACAATTTACTAAGTGGGAATACAGAAAAAAGTTATAATTACTAACCATTTTTCATTTTACGGGCTAATCTAAGTCTTTCAATACGTTTTTCACGTTCCCTTTTACTAATTCTGTATTTTTTACTAATTTTGAATAGAGATTCAAGCTTTTTTATATCATTTTCATTAAACATGATATATAGCTCGGAGTCGCCTTCTTGTGTGATTTTAAACCCTAAATCTGCGCACGAACTTCTCATCTGCTCCAGAATCATGTGCCCTTTCGATAGCATGAAGAAATGGGTAGCCGAGTTGCCCCATGGTAGCCATTTGTCCGGCTAGCAGGGATTCTTTATCCATTTATTTCCTCCAAGCTCTAACTTAGTATTAGACGGCATGTCATATAACGGTCCGGCAATACAATAAGTTGCCGCAGGCAATTTACCCGAAGGGAACAAAGTTGTATTAGCTGTCGACCGATGTTCTTGGACTCTGTAATATAATTCTACGGGTGCGATTTTAAAATTTCTCATTTTATTTGATATAAATTGTAATCAGTTGTATTTTTATTGTACTTTATTTAATTTCTTGAAATAGGTGAGCAGTAGCTATCTTAAGTGGATTCCATCTGGTGGAGGTTTTATTCTAATTTCCCGCCACATCCGTCCTCCAAACTCCGAAAATGATTCCTTGATTGGATTGACTGGTTGCCGAATGGCCATAGAAAGTCTATTAGCAATGTCATATGCATCTGGAGTTATTACATCGATTTTAATATTGTCTTTACCTATTAACGCTCTTTTAAGTAGTTCAACTATATCAAAGTCATACTCCGGAAAGCTATAACCAATTAGAATTAATTGGTCTGCTTGACGTAGTGCAGTGTAAGCATGCTCAACTACAATTGAATCAAATGCTCTTTCATTTAGTGATTTATTTCTGCCAGGTGGAACAATAAATTCGCCGCCCTCCATCCCACAATCAGGGCAAGGTGGACGTTTATCTTGAAGCCAAACGCTAATAATGGCATCATCAGAATTACTGCGATATAAACGTCGACTAGTTCCACAATCAGGATTGCGGCATTCATAAATGTCAAGTGTTCCATGCAATTTTAAATATACGCCATGGTCAAATTCTATTTTTAAATGATTACTATTTGCATAAATGAAATTATCACATATACTTTTCCATGCAATATACTGAACAGGTGGAGGATTCATCCGTAATAAAATCCGGAATCCAAGGTCTAAAAGCTCATCATAATTAAGTGTAAGAATTGACCAGTTGGGAAAATGGCATGCCATCGTGGATAACCATATATAATTATTCGCTTGGTAAGAAAGAGAAACCCTTCCCGTTTGATCCATAAATGAAAGCGATTGCATTTGCGCCCAACTTATTGTTGTAGCAATGCATCGGACAATATCTTGGAAACATTCAACAGCAATATTTGCAATTGAGGGATTTTTATGAATGGTAAGATCACGAATCATTTGCAATGTAATTTCTAAATTACTTCCTAAAGCTTGCTTAATAGACTCACTCTTTAAAAGTCCTTGAGCCATTAAATATCTTATACCTTCAATGACATGTGGGGAGGGCAAGGAACGGAAATTTGAAATTCCGGCAAGCTCGTCCGCATTGAGTCTAAGCTTTCCTGTATCAACAAGCTCAATAACTTTTTGTGTTAAGTTGTCTTTATCTATTACAAGATCATTAGTAAGTGGTATTGCAAAAGAATCACCACCTCCACAATCATAAGACGCACCTGCTCCTAAAATCCAACAAGTCGTATTGGTGAGAAGTCCAGATTTAAGATATTTAGTAGCAATCTCAGAATTATTCAATATGATACCTCCCTATGAAAGTATTCGATAAGGAAATCCTAATAGTATTTCATATAAAATGTACATATAAATACATAAATGCTATTTTATTCATTTTTCTTCCCTCAAATTACAATTTCAAAAACAATTATTTGTTTAAAAACTTCACCTTAAAAATTGTTTATTAATATGATTAGTAAGGGTGTTTTACTCCTATAATGGAAGGTGGTATAAGATAACAAACACACTTCTTAGCCATTATCATATCTTATTCAACAGGTGAAAAAAATTATGCTTCTATCGGGAAGGGAACATGAATTTACTAGTAAAAAATTATTCTTTTCTCCATTATCTGAAAATTAAATATTTTTCTTTTTTCCAAAAAGCAAAATACAGAATAACCACTACAATAATTGTATTGATAATTATTACTATTATTAAAAGTTGATAATTTGACAAATCTTTTTCAATATTACTTAAATCAAAAGAGATTTCATGAAGCTCTATCTGACCAATTAATTGAGATAACGTAAAATTAAAAGTTCCTACAGTGTAATTTTCTCCATATTTTGGTATTAATGAATGAATAAAGGGATGATTAGTGATAAGATTATCGAGTTTTTCACTATGAAACGAGATATTAACAATTGTTGTTTCACTGTTTCTTATGTGTGAATAAATCCATTCTCCAAAATTGTCTCCATCAATTAATAATGATACTTCAATTCTTTGGGGATCTGTTCGGCTATATCTCCTTTCAACGGATTGAATAGTACAATTACCAAACAATATATTATTTAGAGAAATATTACATTTTAATGGAAAAATTAATTTATTAAATAAGGAGAGTTCCACTGGTTTTCCATATAAAATCATTTCTTGACCAATTCTAATATTTAATGGCTGGGTATTTGTTATCCAATACAAATCATCTCCAATGTACAAGTCTAAAAAAGGTTTTATCTTTTTTAATCGACGTGTTGTATAATTAAACTGGATGACATTACTTTCGCTTTTTTTCATCATAGAGATAAAAGTTGAATTTTTCAAAGGATAAATAACAGGTGATGTTTCATTTAAAGATTTATTATATATCATTTGTTCAAGTTTTTCTAGAAAATCAGTTTCTATCTCTTTTTCTATTTTAATCGTTGTATTTCTATTAATCGGAACTTCAACATCTAATGGAAAACGAATTTTCACAGTAAAATTCAATATGAATTTTATTTTACCATGCTCATTATTTTTCATAGTATGATTATAAAACATTTTTGATAAATTTTCATTTAAAAGTTGGAAAAAAATTGAAAAATTCTGTTTCTCTTTACCTTTTATTATTTTAAAAATTTTTTTTGGTGATTTAGTAGTATCCGTTTTTCCTTTAAAATATTTAATACCATCATTGTCATTTAGAAATAGAGATATTTTACCAATAATTTGGTTGTTATAATAAACATCGCATCTTGAATTATTATATGAGATATTGATTGCTAAATTATCTTCATTTGAAATATTTAATTTTGCTTTTATTCTAGTGAAAGTTTTTGTAGAACTTTCATTATCAAATCTAAAATCATATAGGGGGTCAAACTTTGGTTTTGGTAATTCATTTTTGATGGTCTCTATTCCAGATACTACTAAAGACAATATGAAAATAATAATAATTGCAAAGATGATTCCTCCCTTTTTCACAAATTAATTATATATTATTATTTTTTAAATATTACTACTATTACTCAATTCGTATCTATAAAATATGAATTCTTTCTTTTGTTTTTAGTTTGGTCATCAATATGACACATAAAGGAGAGATCAATAATCTCAATTTCGTTTTTATTTTATTAGTTTTGTAGATTAGACCAATTTTTTTCAAATTACTATTTTATTTTTACCGGTTTTTTTAAATCATCCTCTGATAGTTTATCATGTCTTACATATAGTAATTTTTTCTTGGGATACAGGTGGAAGTTCATCTTCATTTAATCCTGCTGCCCATGCTACTTCTCTGCATAGAAACCAATAATATGGTCTACTTTCCCCTTCATCATCCTCATAATATTCATAATCAACCCATCGGTGTAATGAATCCCAGAGACAATTATTCTTTGTTTCATTTTCCTCAACGATTTTCCCCCCTTTCCATATCTTATGCTCAGGGTGCGCACCAAATAGAGAAATTCTTCCATCCCCATATGTCTCTGTCACCATAACACTCATTTCATGTAAATCAATGTTAAAATTTTCACTCAGTCTTTTCCAGTCAGTTGCTTTTGCTAGACCCTTGTAAAGTTTCCTCATAACATCTCTAGCCTCATCATCATTTTTTGCATTTTCATATATTGATTTCATTAATTCTTCATCAGAAATTTTTCCTTTTATCAGATCCTGTAGTGATTTAGATAAAATGCCCCTCAATTTTGTATCATTATTAAACTGCTGTAACACAGATATTGCTAATCCTCCCCATTTACCTATTTGACCTCCATTTCCAATACCAATATACTCCCATTGTTTCACAGGAAACAGTTCGCAGATTTTTTCTTTAGGATAAAATAAAATTGTTTTGGCTTTTTTACCGGGTATAAGACCTGGACCACCTGCCCAATTTATTTCAATATTCTCTTTATTATATCCTTTAATTATTGGATGATTAATATCCTTATTTATCACGAATTTAATCGGACCTCCTCCTATTTGTTCATGAGTTGGATTTTCATCATTAAGACCACTGTATATGACATAAACAGCATTTCCAAGATCCTCAGGTGAACGTCCTTTAATTAATTGATTTAGTAGAGGTAATGCTGTTCTTGTTGATACTTTGGTATCTGTAATATTTAATGATGCTTCATTAATTAATTTTTCAATAAATGATTTTGGTTTATCATTTAATTTACACATACAAAAAGTACCTGCGCAATGACCAATATAACCTCCACCATTTTTGATGAAATCTTTTACATTTTTTGTCCAAGTATTATATCTTTTGGGATTGTATATCTTCCACAAGCCAAGATTTGCAAATTGATCTGTTCCTCCAATTATTAGAACATTATATTTCTTTAGATTACCTTTTTCAATATCATTGTTAGAAATTCCAGTAACCTTGAATTTATAGATAGTATTATTAACTGTCCATTCACATTTTTCAAGACGATTAAAAGCTCCATCGCTCCAAGGTGTCATCCAATAATCATCAAGTCTAGCAACCTTTATGATTTTATTTTTTAATTTCCCGTGATTTATTTCACTTTTATTACTAACCATTTTTTCCTCCCTCAAAACATTATTTCAAAACAACTAATGACATGAAAAAGCTTCTTTTAAACCCTTTGCCAATACTAAAAACAATTGACAAAGGGGCACAGGGCAGCCCGCAACAAATATGGTCTAAAAAGAGACCGTACAACTAATTGGGCGCCCTTCATAACGACTAGTCAATATGTGCCTTTGAGCACGAATAGATACATGTCGTTAATTTGCCCATATATACGCAATCAAGGAGGTAAAACCCCATAATGCGTACAACATATGTAGGAATGAATATACATAAAAACTTTATTCAAGCAGCTGCAATGGATGAGAAAGGAAACATTCTACTGGAACAGAAATTTAGTAGTGACGTATCTGGGATAACAAGATTTGTAGAAAGCTTAAAAGCTCAAAAAATCAAAGCAGCTATAGAGTCAACATGCACATGGTATCATGTATATGAAGCATTAGACTCTTTGGGAATAGATACAACACTGGTTAATGCAAGAAGAACAAAAGTGATAGCGGAATCAAAGATAAAAACAGATAAACTGGATGCAAAGAGCATTGCTCACTGTCTACGTACAGGGTTCATAGCTACAGCCTACGTACCACCAAAAGAAGTGATGGAGCTTAGAAACATCCTCAGACATAGCATGTCCCTGAGAAAAGAAATAACAAGACATAAGAACAAAATACATGCGATACTACTGAGAAACGGTATAAAACACAGGTATACGGATGTGTTTGGTATGAAAGGAATGAGATTTCTCAGAGAACTTAATCTCAGAGATTCTGAAAAATACAATCTAGAAAGCCATCTTAACATTGTTGAATCACTACTGAAAGAAAACAAGAAGACAACAAAGAAAATAGAGGATCTATGTAAAGATAACAAGCAGGCAATGCTTCTCACAAGCATCATCGGTATCAGCTATTACGGAGCAATGGTCATAATTACAGAAACTGGAGATATAACAAGATTCCCGAACCCAAAGAAACTGTGTAACTATGCAGGATTGGCACCACGGACAATCCAATCAGGAAATCATATGTACCATGGAAGAATACTTAAAGAGTGTAACCAGAATCTAAAGTGGATACTTAACCAATGTGTACATATTCATATCAGACGATGCCCAGATAGTCCAATAACAAAGCTATATTACAGAGTTAAAAACAAAAAAGGTAACAACAAAGCAACTGTTGCAGCAAGCAGAAAGATGCTTACCTGTATGTGGCATATGCTTATGAAGAATGAAACGTTTAAGTATACCAACTAAGATTAATATACAGAAGTTTTTTCATAGGTATTTGTTTATAAAACTCTCCTTAATATATGTTTAATAAAAAATAGATAAAAGGTTAAATTAAGTTTTTTAATTATAGTAATTGGTTTAGTATTTTTTCAAAGAAAGAATATGTTGAGTAAGTTTATCAAATGACATATTACCTGATGATATTGTTTTTAGTTTACCTTGATTATCAACCTTAATCAACAAAACATCGGTGAAACCAGCACCAAAGGAATAGGTATATCCAGTAATTATATATCCACCATCATTAGTCTGTTTAACAGAATAACCCGCATCCAATTCTGTTCCTCCAAATGTTTTATTCCATTGTTCGTTACCATCTGAATTTGTTTTAATCAACCAAACATCACCTTTACCAGCACCAAAGGAATATGTACTACCTGTAATGATGTATCCTCCATCACTGGTCTGCTGAACCGAAATACCACTGTCATTATCTATTCCTCCAAAGGTTTTATCCCATATCTTATTG
>JALHTX010000102.1 GCA_022866015.1 Thermoplasmatota archaeon | reverse complement strand
GTTTCAACAAATTCTATTATTAAAAATAAAAATTTTGATGTATACCTTCAAGGATCTTATATTAATAGTACAAATATTAGGGGGGATAGCGATGTAGATCTGGTTGTTCAATTGAACGATACATTTAGAGGTGATGTATCGCTATTAACAGAACCGGAAAAGACCGTCTATAGTTCTTCATTTAGTGATGCAAATTATACATGGGAAACTTTTAGAAGCGATGTTCTTCAGACTTTGCGAAATTATTATGGTATACCAGCAATAACTGAAGGAAATAAATCTTTAAAAATCATTGGCAGTTCAGGACGATTATCTGCAGATGTTGTAGTTTGTATCCAGTATCGTAAGTTTCAACGCTTTCCTAGTATAAATGGACAGCAATATACCGAAGGTATTGCGTTTAAAACTCAACGCGATAGTCGATGGATTATTAATTTTCCTAAATCTCATTTAAGTAACGGGGAAAAGAAGAATAACTCTTTTAATACGAGCGGTAAGTATAAACCAACCATAAGGTTTTTTAAAAATGCACGTTCCTATTTGGTAAATAATTGTGTTATTAAACAAGATCTAGCACCATCATATTTTATTGAAAGTCTGCTTTATAACGTGCCAAATAATCATTTTGAAAATAATTATCAAAATACCTTTTTTAATTCAATGAAATGGTTGATAAACTCTTTTAAAAATGAAGAATATAAAAAATTAATTTGTCAAAATGAACAATTACCTTTATTTGGTGAATCAACCGAACAATGGTCAATTACAAACGCAATAGAATTTATGAGAAAATTATTAGATCTGTGGGAGACTTGGAAATAATGCACCCGTATTCAACCGATTCTAATGAACGAAAGATCATCCCAATAAGTCTGGCGATATTCAGTGTAATTTTCGCATGGACATTAAATAGAATTCTAAATTTACTGCAATATAATCCCCCTTGGTGGTTTGATGTACCATCGTTTATGGGATTTTATGGACTGCTATATTTGATTTTTGATAATTATTTATGGCGAGTCCCTATTTTAAAAAAAATGGGATTAGTTAATGTTCCGGATCTGAATGGTCGTTGGGAAGGACATATAACATCATCTTTTACAAACAATGCAAAAATATATAATGCAACAATTATGGTCTATCAAAAATGGACAAAAATCAGTATTTGTCTCGAAATGCAACATTCAAAATCTCGCAGTCTATCAGCATCTATTCTTGTAGAAGATTCAAACGAAATTGTTTTAAATTATGAATATCTCAATGAACCAAAACCAAATGCAAGAAACTCAATGAATATTCATAGGGGTACAACAAGACTTATTCTTTCATCCGACTTAAGAGAGCTTGAAGGTGACTATTATTCTGGTCGTGGTAGGCAGAATTATGGTTCTCTGAAATTCAAAAGATCATAATTACATAAAAAACCAAACACATTTTCAGTAAAATAATATCATCAAGACTCATAATTATTCTTTGAATTTTCTCCATATAAAATCGTGTTTACTCCAATCATAGGTTAATGATTAACATCTGTTATCTGAGGGTTTTTAAACAAACAATTGTTTTTGAAATTGTAGTTTTGAGTGAGAAATATAAACATCTTTCTTTTTTCCTCCTGTTGTTCAAGATAAGATAATCCCTTAAAGGGGCGTTTGTAAGCTGTAACTCCTAGCTTTTAAGCATAAACATATCATGTTTTAAAGGAGGAACAACAGGGTATTATTTTTATTAGAGATTTATTTTAAAAAATTTAAGGCTCGGTTCAGCTTGGTTTATAATAATGATGACCCATTAAACTTTTCTTGTGCCACGTTGTTAAAGAAGATGAATTTAAACAAATTTACGGATAACTGAGATTAGGGCACTGCAAAATATTATTTTATCCCATGCCTCATTGAGCATAGCGGAAAGGGGTTAATCATAAGATGGGAGAAGAATTAAGAGTGTTAACTAGACCAATTCCTAAAACTTAATTCATTATTAAAATACAGGGCAGTTCGTTCCATTGCTTCGTAAACGGTTTGAAAATTACTATTTTTTAATACATCTTTATCATACTTGGCAAACACCCGTTCAATCATGTTCATCCAGCTTGCATTCGTGGGAAGGTACACCAGATGAAGTCGTGGGTGTAATGAAACCCATACTCGCAGAACATAGGAGGTGTGTGCACTCCAATTATCCAGAATTATGTAAATATTGCAAAACCTTTCTTTTTCATTCTCAGTTCTCCTTTAAATTAACTTCCTCGAAATGTAAGTGTAATCATGACCGCTATCAAAATCAACAGAAACAAAATTATTGGTATCAAGATAGCAATAAACAATTTTCTATGTTTTTCATATAATTTATCTTTCAAAGGCAACACAATCCAAAAGATAATAGGACCGAGAAACATCAGAAGAAAACCAAAAGACATTCCTCCACGGGTAAGGGGTGATGATGCTCCACCCAATTGTGCGAATGCCTCCAATATGCTTGTAGAAATCCAGATGGCAAAGCCAAGTAGCATTATTATTAAACCAACCAATATCTTCCAGATTGTCTTCATTTGACCTCCTCCACAAATGTCTGTTAAACATCTTTTCATTATTTATTTAAATACTGCTTTGTTCGGTTTTGTGTAATGTGAGTTTGGGAATTTTAAGTTGGGAATTTTAGTTTTATAGATAATATTTTTTATTAATTCATTTATTTGGATTCTTTAAACAGTATTCCAGAGAGGTACTCATATAACTCCATTGTTTATTACGTTGACTACGATGCATCAAATATAAAAAGATAACAAAAACAATAATTAGTATTGATAACATTATAAAAAAATTACCATTATCTTTAACAAAATTTGAAAAAATACTATCATTTGGGTAAACTATATTGCCTAATAAAAGTAAATATGAAAAAGCAATCGCCAAGTATCCATTACCACAGGCTTCTTTTATTACTACAAGTCGTGAAACATTTTCTTGTTGAGATGGGGTAGCAATATTTCTAAACAAAATGTATATTTTATGCCATTTTTTATCATCCATTTCCAATATATCTTCTTCATTTTCTAATTCAGGAAATAATTTTTTAATTTCTTTTACCCAATTGAAATCTTTTTTGAAATCAACAGCTTTTGGATAATAACGTATAAACTTCAATTGTTCTCCAAATCCTTGAATAGCAAAACCAATTAACCAAGAAATAGAAATAAAAATAATCCAGATAAATATCTCTTTTAAATAATTTACAAAAACTGAAAATTCCTTTGGATTAAAAACAGTTATAGCAACCGTTAGTAGAAATATTGCACCAGGAGTAATTTTACCAAACAAATCAAGTAATACAAAACGTTTATAGAATGAATCAAAAAGATTAGCAAGTTCTTGGGTTATTTTGCCATTATCACTCATTATTTAACATTCCATTAATTTTTTTATGAATATGTTTTTGAATAAATAAGTTTGTGTATTTTAGCTTTACAAACACTTATAACAAAACCAAGTATATATCATTGCTTGGTCTCCGCCCCCCTCTTTCTGGCTTATCTTCAAAATAATTAACTATAAATATAACGATTTAACAAACTCGCCAATTGGCGACCACCAATTCAACAGAGCAAAAAATAGTTAGTTTTATATACTATGAGCGGTCAAGCATTAGCACGGTTTTTAATACATTCAAAACAAAATAAAGAAGGATTAAGGATAATTAATCCTCAATCAAAAAATCTATATTGATTCTAACATCATTTTTTCTCTGTTCAATAGTTCCACCATCAAACTTTCCTCTATAAACTGTTTTTTTGTCATCTCTTACGACTGTAATTTCTATAGTTTCATAAGTTTTATAATTATTTAATTGATAAGCGATAAATTTCCAAACATCTGAGTCACTTCGTTCAAATACCCCACGAATCTTTAATATTCCATCAATTTCTTCTATCTTATTAAACACTATGGTATTGTTATTATATAACATTCCATCTGGCATAATTTTCCCTCATTCATTTTTTCTTCCTCAAACCAAAATTTCAAAACAAACAATTCTCTAATTGTTTTCAACCCAAACTAGATAAGTTCCACTTTCTAAACTCCAAAAGGAAACCTCTCTAAATGTGAAAGTTAAACTTCTTGTTTCTTCACTATTAATATAAATAGCCTGTTGCTTAGACCATTGATTACTACCCTGAGTTAATCTTGTCCAGACT
>JALHTX010000101.1 GCA_022866015.1 Thermoplasmatota archaeon | reverse complement strand
GAATAAGAAGGAATAATTGCTTACAAACATGTTTTATGCACGTTACCCTCTAAGTTACAGGAGTAAAATACCCTTCCTAAGGATATGTTTTTAAAGAAAGGAATGTTATGTAACTGTAGATGGGTGCAGAGGGAAAATGGGTAGGGGTAGGGTTGGGACGAAATATAAAGAGGTAATCGAGTTATTTGATGAAAAAACAGGGGATGCAGTAAGAATACTCTGCTTCCGTAACTCAATAGCATTTGATGAATTTTTAAAAGGTTTCAAAGCAATGAGATACCCAGGTTATGGTTGGAGATATGGAGATAAAAGGGAAAAGAAAGAAAAACATGAATAAACATCTGTTGATAGGTTGAAGGAAGAATGAAATACCACGCCAATAAAGGGAAATACTGTAGCGCATCTGGGTGTAAAAATAAAGCTAGAGTGAAAGGGTTGTGTATGGAGTGTTATAATCTGAAAAGAAAAAAGGGAAGAAAGGTGAATAAAGATCTCTTGATAGTTTGAGGGAGGAAAAAGAATGATATGCCCAAAGTGTGGTGGTGATACATTTATAATGGTTTCTGATGTAGGCTTAAAATGTGAAAATTGTGGATATGTTTATAGCATAGAGGGGAAAAAATGAATAAACATCTCTCTGATATTTTGATTACTTTTTTATCCGCCCTATAAAACCCAAAAGGAATTGGTAAGTTAGTTTTTTAAAGAAAGAGATATTATGAAATTATAGTCTGAAGAAGATTGCAAGCAATGATATGGAGATAAAAAGATGAATGGGAATGAAACGAAGAAGAAATCTCATCTTGATGATGAGTTGATGCATCTGGATGATGTTGAGGTCATTGATTTTGAAGATATAGATCTTAGTAATGCAATTGTTATTGCAGGTTTTCCCTCTATAGGGCTTGTTAGTACTATTGTTGCTAACTATCTGATTGATGCTTTGACCCTTAAACAAATAGGCTCTGTGAAATCTTCACAGTTTCCAGCGTTATCTGTTGTTCATACTGGGGAGCCACTGTCTCCAGTTCGTATATATGCAGGCCTATTGAAAAATGGAAAAAAAATTGTTATATTTGTCTCTGAGTTTAAACCAAAACCTCATTTAATACATGCTTTGTCAAATACAGTTTTGAAATGGGTACGTGAGAAGGAATGTAATCTTCTGATTTCTCCTGAAGGCATGATTGTTGAAGGGGAAGAAGATAAATCTTCTGATGAAAAAAATATTGCTGAAGTATTTGCAATAGGGTCAACAGAGAATGCTAGAGTCATGCTTAAAGAGAAGGATATTCCTCAGTTTAAAAATGGTATAATCGCAGGTGTCTCAGGGGTTTTACTTAATATGGGGAAACAAACCGGTTTTGATGTAATAGCTATACTTGCTGAAGCACATCCTGATATCCCTGATGCAAGTGCCGCTGCATCTGCATTGAATGTTATCGCCACGATAATCGGTGTTGAAATAAATGTCGGACCACTATATGATGAAGCAGAGCGAATAGAAAAACAACTACAAAAAATCCATAAACAGGCAAAAACGATGGCACCCGGTCAAGCTCCACAACCAAGCATATATGGGTAGAATATAACTTTAATATCACTATTTGATTTGCTTATTTGGCTGCACAGCAATGGTCATAAAATATATTTGACAAAACAATAAATGTTGAAATGAAATCAATGTAACAAATTGTTGTTTTTTTATAAATCATCAAATGTCGTATTCCAAATATTTTTAGAATTCTTTTTACGAAGTGTTTTTCGTTTTGATATAGATTTCTTAAATGTTTTCCTTTTAGTTGTTTTTTTCTTAGGTTTTTTTGTAAGGCGAGTTATTTTTTGTCCTGTAACAATATCATAACCAACTGTTTTCCGTATTTTTTCACTATATCGCTTCCTGTGATGTTTAGGACAGAGCAATTCAATATTTGAAGCTCGATTATCATTATTTTTCATATTTTTATGATGAAATTCAAGGAACTCTTTCTCTTTACATTTTGGATATTCACAGATTTTTTTTGCCCTATCTATTACTTTTTTCTTAATCTCAATCGGCACAGGTTCACGAGATGAAACTCCTGTAATTCCTGGGATTTTAGGGGTTTTTATTTTTGGCAACTTAGGAATCTCGATATCAATATTAAATTGATTTCTAACCATTTCTACTCCCCCCAAACCACAATTTCATAACATCTTTTCCTTTAAAAAACCAACCCAACTTAGTTAGGACAAAAAGGTGTTAAAAATAGGTTTTATCAAAAAGTTCCTTTTATCTCTTCTTCTTCATTGATTCCACTATTTCTCTTCCAAAAGGAGTCAACCCGTATAATTTAATATTCCTTCCACCACTTTTCATTTCAACTAGATCCAAACTAATAAGTGATCCTTCTTCCCTATATCTAGATTCCATACCACGAATAGCACCAATAACATTAGTTGGCGTAGTCTTAACATTATATGCTATCTCAGAGGTATAACTACAACTAGGACT
>JALHTX010000015.1 GCA_022866015.1 Thermoplasmatota archaeon | reverse complement strand
ATTTGTGTAACATGAAGGACAAGTTTTGAGCAAACCCATCGCTTAATACTACTCGACCCACCTATCTGAAGGGGTCGATATGTTTTAAGCAGAGTGGTTTGCGTTCCTTCATGTTACATTAAAAGAAGTTGAAGTATGGGATACCCCCATCTTTAGATGGATTTACTTTGGGAGGATGTCATTTTTTTTCTAACCATCAAGAACTATTTTTTTACTAATTTATTGTAAAAAAACAGTTATTTATTCTAATAAAATTAATTAAGTGAAGTAGAACTCAAGTGATTCAGTAGAATAAAAAATTTTATATGTTTCTTCAGATAATACTATGCCAATATAATTAGAATATTGCCATGGTAAAACTTGCATAGTAAAATTTTTAGATTCTCCTTCTGACAAATTATAAATTGTGATACTATCATTCAATTGATCTGTATTGAATAATTCTGTGCCATTTTCATTATAAAATCTAGCACTTATAATAACTTTTTCTATTTTTTCTCCAGCAATATTCAATACTTCTCCATCAATATTATAAAAAGCTCCATATCCAATATATACTGTATGATAAAAACCTGGTTCAACATGAAGTTCGTTAGTACTATCACAATGACATCCAGTAGACCATTGGGTAGTAACTGTATAATTTAGGATTTCTACTTTTTCTTCGGATTTAATTTCTTCTTCATCATTATTATCTTTTCTAATATTCTAGTTACATCCACTAAATAAAACAACAATTAAAATAAGAAATACTATTAAAACAACAATTTTTTTTATATGAAAGTCTACTTTTTTAGGGAATTTCATGCCTCTGGAATAAAATTCTTTCATCTCACTACCTTTTTACTAGCTTTTGGTTATATAGAACAAATATTCTATTAATCTACATATTCTTATTTATATATATCTTACGAACCTTTACCTATTTTTTTAAAATCGTTATTCAACTAAATTTTAATACTATTTAAATGTATATGAATATTAGATTTATAAATAATAGATTGGAAATATTACTTTTAAGTTATATAGCCTGTTTTAAACCTACCCAAAATAAAATTGTTATCAATAACTCATAATACTAAATAATGGGAGATATTTTATTACCCGAGAGTTGTTATTTTGTTGTTGAATAAATTATTTATGCGTATTGTTATTATCCAATTCGATGGTCTAATAGGCATTTAACCCTGTTAGTAAATTAAGATGTTGATAAAATCATGGATGAAGGTTATATTCTAGCAAATAAATATCGAAAATTGATATTTGAAGCATTATACTCAGGACAAACAAACATTGAATTTATTGCTAAAAAACATAGAATTGTACTAAGTATTGCAAAAAAGATAATAGATGACTTAGAAAAGCATAAACTTGTTGAAAAAAAACAAAATAGATATATTTTAACTGATAAAGGTAAAAAAATAGCAGAAATATTAAGCTAAAATCTATTTAATTATAGGAGTTTATAGAAAAAAATGAAACCTACTTTTCGGTTTATCGGAAAGTATAATAGGCAATAAATGTATTCCATTCTGATAAAAAATGACATCTAAAAGAGAATTTATTGAAGAATGGATTAAAAACCCAATATTATGGGATAAAATAACAGAAGAAAATAAAAAGTTACTCATTGATTATTCACAAGAACTGATACCATTAGATAATAAAAGCATTGGAACAATTAAATTAGAAATAAACAGTGTTAGAAAAATATGTAAATATTTCTATCCAAAAAACATAAAAGAACTATCGAAACAAGAACTACAAGAATTTTTTAGCAACGAAAAAGAAATCCCTGAAATATCAAGTAAAGATAGATATGCAACACACCTTAACAATTTTTATCAATATGCTTTTGAACTTGAAAGACGAGAACGATATAAAACAATGAAATGGTTTATTCATCAGGCTAAATCAAAGAAAAGAAAATCAATGACACAGGAGGAAAAAAAGAAACAATTTATAACAAGAGAAGAATATGAACAGCTAATAAACAGTCCTATAAGTATCCAAAGCAAAGCCATGTGGGAAATGTATTACCTATGTGGTTTTAGAAACGGTGAACCCATTGGGAAAGAAAAAGACATAGTAAATGACTCAACTAAAGAATATAACGAATTATGTCAAAGAATTCAAGATTTCACAGAAATAGAAACAGGATACGAAATGACAATACACGAATCTAAAACAATTCCTAGAACCATAGCTTTTTGTGAAACACCAACTCACATATTATATTGGTTAAGAAATCATCGAAATAAAACTAATAAAAATAATCCATTATGGTTTTCAGAATCAAATAAAAATTATGGTAAACCATTTAGACGACCAAGTGCGATAAATTCAAAACTTGAAACTGACCTTAGAAAAGCCAAATTCAGCGAAGAAAGAATCAAACAACTTTCCCCACAAAACTTCAGAGCAACAAGAGCTTCAATCATGTTTGGAAAAAGAACAAAAGATGGCGGACTATTATACTCTGATTCACAAATGGCTACTTTTTTTGGGTGGGATGTAGCACAACTACCAACAAGAAGAATACAATATGATTTATCAAGTTATGAAGAACTAAGAAAAATAATCCATGCAGAATCTACTAAACAAAAAAATTATGAAACACTTGAAATAGAACATAAAAAATTAACTCAAAGAACCGAGATAGAAAACCAAGAAATACAAGAAAAACTTACAGAAGCAACTTCAAGACTGGAACATGCAAGACGATTTGCAGAAGACATGAAAAAAGACCACGATGAAATAAGGAAACTTAAAGAAGAATATGAAAACAGATTTGTACAGATAGAAAAAAATCTAAATATAAATCTTAATCCTGAAACAAAAACTACAAAAAATCAAATAGATTTTATTGAATCTCTTGCTCCCGTTTTATATAAATTGTCTAAGGGAAAAGACGCAACACCAGAACAAATAGAGAATATTAAAGATGTTTTTAGAAAAGTGGCTCCTCAAGTTTTACAAGATGTAAATAAATTACCTAAAACTGAAGATAAATTAAATCCTGATATTGTAAATAAAATTATTGAAACAGGAATTAATACTAAAGATAATATTAAAAAAATAAAATCATCTAAACAAATTAAAAATACCCCGAGAAAAAAGAATTAAACGTATCTTATAAGGGGAAAGCTGATGCCAACCCGTAAACTAGGGTTGGTGAAAACAAACCCCAATAAATTGCATAAAGCATTGGAGATGAACACACTAGAGATTTATCATTAGTCTGTTTGTTTGCTCGCTTACGTGAGCCACTTTCTCCTTACGCCTTAAGTAAGGATTCTTACTTTTATCAGGATACGGTATGTCATTAATGAATACCGTTCGATAATTGAGTTTTCTCAAATACCCTTATACGAAAACCCAAGAGAACCAATTACACCCATTGCGAAAACCCTTTAACAAAGTGGTTTTCTGAGTTTTCCGAAAAAGGTTTAATTGATTCCTAAACAGATTTGTTTTTACTGCTTATTGGTATTACAAAAATGCTATTTTATTTGTTTAATATATTTATTAAATTCAGATATATTTTTTTTAATCTGCTCTATTTTCACTTTTGAAATTTTTATTGGAATTTTTAAATCAGACATTTCTTTTAAACTTCCATTAATAATTGAAAAAATCCCTTCAAATAATTGTATACTAACTGGAAATGGTTGATAAAGTGTTAATATTTTATCATCATTTCTATATATTGTAATGTAATTAATGGATTTTTTATCATCAAGTTCAATTGTAGTATGACCTTCAATTAGTTTTAATCCTTTCGGCCATCTATCAACAATTAAACTTTCAGTTAGTTTTAGTCCATATAAAGATTTAAGCTCTTGAAAAAATTCATATAGCTCTTTATTATTCTTAATTTCTTCTATATCTTGTTCAAAAATATTTCTTGCAATCGATATAATTTTAGAATAAATATGCGGATATTTAATACGCATCGCAATTGATAATCTTTGAACATCTATTTCTGATATATTTTTATTACTAATATATTCAGAAAACAACCTTGTTATAAATGCCATATCTTTTTCAGATAATTTTTTTAGATTATCCAATTCTTCTGTTTTATCTTTTTTAATATTTTTATTTTTCATAAATAACTGCCTCAGAATTTTATAAGAGAATTTATTTTTTAGGATTTTTTAAGTAAATTTCGTCATTTATTTTTATGGAAAACAATTTTAAACTTTTATAAATTTCAGGGTCAACAAAAGTTTTATTTTTTAAATATCCCATATAATCCTGAATTTCTTTTTCTGTAGTAAATGCAAAATAATCTACAAATTGGTTTAATTGAGGAGAATAATCATTAATAGATTTAGCTCGTTCTTGCATTCGTTCCAACTTTCTTATTATTAAATCTGATGAAGATGCATCTTGATAAGTTATTTTATTTTCAACTAATTGCTTTTCTTTTTGTTTAGGTTCAATAAGCTCCTTGATTTCTTCAACAAATCCGATATCCATTAATATTTTTTCACCATCATTAGTAAGAATATATTCATCATTTTTCTTAAAAACTAATTTAGAATTAATTAGAACATTAAGATGATATGATAATTTATTTGACTCAATTTTAATTTCATTTGCTATATCTGTAAAACTTTTCATATTATCAATATAAAGAAGACCTAAAAGGGTAAGTCTATTTTTATTATTTAGAGCATTTATTATTTTTGATAATGATAAAATTTCTTTATCAATCTTTTCTTTTTTACTTTTTTTCATCTCAATCCATCTTAATCAATTTTTTTAATATTTTAAATATTTATATTTGTCATTTATTATTATCAGTTAGAATATATATTGTATAATCCTATTGTATTCTATATTATTAAACTTTACGGAAAAAATCGATTTTTAGTCAAAAAGATTTGACTAATTGTAAATTTCTAAATATCTCCAATCCATTCATCATCATGATCTACAGCCCATTTATAATATCCATCAAAAATTTGTATTACTTTTTTTGATATGTTTATTTTATCAGTTAAATTTACTGGATAAACACCATTAAATACTTGATGTATAATATTTAATTTGTTTTGACTTACAATATAAGGATGTTTATTCCATAATTTTTCTTCAATAAATATCTTAGTCTTTAAACAAGTATTTTTATTTTCAGCTATACAATGAACCTCGGGAATTATCCCAATAGCATCTTCAGACCAAATTCCAAGTATAAGTTTGGTTCGAGTATCTAACATCAAAAATTTTACTGTATCAATATCAACTTCATCAGGTTTATCTTCTGCATCTTCAGGAAAGCAAATTTCAATTTTAGACTCTTTATATTTTTTTTTGAGATGTTTTTCTAATTTTTCTCTTATTGTTTTTCTTAATATTGCACCATCAGTATTTTTAGAAGGATTAGAACCCAAAATAAGAACTACTCCTTTACTTTTTTTATATTTGGAAACATAATTTTTATGGAAATCTTTAACTATACTTTTAAATAATGGTTTCTTATCAATATCAGAATAAATATAATTATATGTTTTTCCAGAATCGATAAAGCCTTCTGCTTTTTTAAAAAGAATTTCAATTATATTATTCTCTTTTTTTCTTAAATTAGTATTAATAATATCTATTTTCCTTTTTTTGTTATAAATATAAACCCCAAAAAGGATATTAATTTGGTATTTTAAGATATTTTCTATTGCAATATGGATAATATTTATCATCACTATAAAATTTTCCCCCTATTAATTTCATATCTCAGTTTTACACAGTATTTAGAATAGAAAAAATCTAATAGATATGTATATTAAAGTATTTTAAAATTTTTTTTATTTTTTATCTTATTACATATGCCTATTATTATTTAAAAATGTATTACGTTCTTTATATAATTCCACATCAGCAATATCTAACAACTGATTGACCTTATTTTTATCTTTAATACAATCCTTACAGATATAATTGTCAATAACATTGCCTAAGTCATCATAACTTATCAAAGTAAAAAAATAGTTTTCATCAAAAAACCTATTACATATTTTACAAAAAGCCATCATAAAACCTCTCTCTTACTCTTATCAATAGGAATATGGTAAACATCTTCTCCAGATGTCCAATGTCCACAATCACAAATCCAACCATTTACAGAATTATAAACAGCATTTTCATTAACTACAACATAATATTTTTTCCTTGTTTGTTTAGTCAAAGTCTTACATAACCATACAATATTAACAAATTTCAAAATCAACCACCTTTTCTTTTATTTCGTTTTTGACGATCCACTGAACTATCAGGGTGGATTTTCAAAAACTCAATTTCTTGCTCAATTTGAGCATAAAATTCCAAACAATAACTAGGTAACCATCTATCACTCATTATGTACCTCCTTATTACGATACAAAAATGGATGATAATCTCTAAAATGACGTTTGCCTGTATTATCAACCCAACTATCCTGTATTAAAGCCTGTTCAACTTCCTTTTCTAAAAGCTCAGTTAAATAATAATTAGGAGGAGGTTTACTATTTTCAACAACTAACCTCTTTTCCCTTAATTTCATCCGATAATTTCTATCATAAATATCCTTTAGATTATTACAAGTAAAATCATTAACATAAGATACAATTTCAACTTCTTTATCATAAGTATTATTCTTAATACCTCTATCAACTTTAGGAGAAAAAATATTCATTTTCTCTTTATAAACCAAAAGAGTATAATACTGTTCAACTTCAACAGATGGAAAAAATGGAACTTTAGAAGCATACTTGCTAACATAAAAACCAAGATTCTCAGATTTTAATGCTTCCTCATTCCTAACCTTTCTCGCCCATAAAGTAGAAACCAACTTAATATTTCTAATATATGCACTAACAACATGAAAATGTAAATAAGCAGTACCATCTTGATTAACCTTAATTTCCATATGAGCAGAAAATTCACTAGTAGAAAACTGTTTCAAAAGACGAACCAATTTCTTAAATTTAGACCTTAAAAAATCTTTAGTCAATTGTTCAATAGGAACAACCCAACCTGTAAAAATCCAAGCTCTAGGATTCCTCATTGAACTGTTTAAAGCAATTATCTGTAAACTGTGGTTCTTTCTATACTGATATAATTTATGGTCTTTACATTTAATACAAGACCTATTATCACAATAAATAGGATATTCTTCAAAATTACCTTTAGCAACATTATAAAATTCACGTTTTTCAACACCACACTTGACCTTTTTTTCACTAATTCTAATTAATAATTCAGTATCAAAAAATGAGTTGTTCCTATAAGGAGGACTTAATGTTGTTTTATTTGAAAAATTTGAACTAATATTACTATCAGAACTTGATTTAAAAGAAGAATTAACAAAGACCTGTTCAGAATCTTGCATTAAGCAATTTGATTTCTAGAACTATATAAACTACCGAGAAAACACAATTAAGAAACACAAAAATTAAGACCTAATTTTCTATAACGATAAACTAATGAAACCTTATTTATTACAAACTTTAAAAGAAATTGCAAAACTTGGGGCAATAAAAAACAAAATTGAGGTTTCATCTGAAGAGCTTGCCGAAAAAATTGAAACTAGTCAGCAGACTGCATCAAGATATTTATTAGAACTTGATAAAAAAGGTTTTATTACAAGAAAACTTGGAATTAAAAAACAAATAATTAAGATTACAAACATTGGTGAAGAATTTTTAAAAAAAGAATATATAGACTATCAACGTATCTTTGAGCTTTCAGATAAAATATTCTTCAAAGGTAAAATTGTATCTGGTATTGGTGAAGGTCGTTATTATACCGAACAAAATGGTTATATTGATCAATTCAAAGAAAAACTAGGTTTTATACCATATCCTGGTACACTTAATGTTGAAATCGAGTATATAGAAAAAAATAAACTTCGTTTGCTTAAAAACCATGATACGATAACAATTCAGGAATTTAAAACAAAGAACCGTAGCTTTGGAGGTGTTAGTTGTTTTAAAGCAGAAATTAATGGTACATCAGGTGCAATTGTACTACCACTTAGAAGCCATTATTCGAACATTCTTGAGTTTATATCACCTGATTTCCTAAGACAAAAACTGGATTTAAAAGATGAGGATATTGTTGAAATAGTGATATTTCTTAACTAAAAAAGGTAGTTAGATTTTTATGAAAAATCAAATAGTTGCAGGGGTATTATATCAAATTGCTGATTTACTTGACTTAAAAGGAGAAATTTTTTTTAAAACACGGGCGTATAGAATAGCTGCTCAGACAATAGAAGTTTTAGATGATGATATCGAAGATCTTGTAAAACAAGATCGTTTAAAAGAAATACCAGGTATCGGTGAAGCTCTAGCAAAAAAGATAAAAGAACTTGTTGAAACAGGAAAACTTGAGTATTTTGAAAAACTTAAAAAAGAAATTCCTGAAGGGCTATTAAAAATGCTTGAGATCCCAGGACTAGGTCCTAAAAAGGTTGCATCGATTTATAAAAATCTTGGGATTACGACAATTCCTGCTCTTAGGCAAGCATGTAAAGATGGTAAATTAAGAGATCTTGAATGCTTTGGGTTGATTACTGAACAAAATATACTCAGAGGTATTCAGATGAAAGAAAAAACTAGTGGCCGAGTTCTTCTTAATTTAGCATATAAAGACGGGCAAAACTATTTTAATTATCTTAAAAAATGTGATAAAATCCAGCGTTTAAGTTTAGCTGGTAGTCTACGTCGATATAAAGAAACGATGGGTGATTTAGATATACTTGCATCCTCAGATAATCCTGAGGAAGTAATAGATTTTTTTATAAAATATAATGATATAAAACAAGTTCTTCTAAAAGGTAATACTAAAACAAGTATTGTTTTAAATGATGATTTACAAGTAGATCTACGTGTTGTAGAAGATAAAAGCTTTGGTGCAGCATTACAGTATTTAACAGGTAGCAAAGAACATAATGTAAAATTGAGAAGTCTTGCTATAAAAGAAGGATATAAGCTAAATGAATACGGTCTTTTTGATAAAAAAAATGATAAATTTGTTGTTGGTAAGAATGAGGAAGAAATCTACAATAAACTTGGATTAGAATATATAGAACCAGAGTTACGTGAAAACCGTGGTGAAATACAAGCTGCAAAAGAAAAAAAATTACCTGATCTAGTAAAACTTGATGATATAAAAGGAGACTTACATGTTCATTCAGTTTATTCAGATGGTTTTGAACAAATTGAAGATATCGCAAATTTTTGTAAAAAAAATGGTTACAAATATGTAGGTATCACTGATCATTCACAATCATTACATATTGCAAAAGGACTTAATGAGGATCAAATAAAAAAGAAAATAAAAGAAATTGAAACTTTAAATAAAAATATTGATAATTTTAAAATTTTTTGTGGGACAGAATGTGATATTAAAACTGATGGAACATTAGACTATCCTGATAGAATCTTAGAAATGTTTGATTATGTATGTGTTGGAATTCATATTGGCTTTAAAATGGATAGTAAACAAGCAACAGATAGATATCTAAAAGCAATGGAAAATAAACATGTGAATTTTATTGCCCATCCAACATGTAGACTTATAGGTCACCGTGAACCCTTTGAATTAGATCTTGAAAAAATGTTTGATAAGGCAAAAGAAACCAATACCTATCTTGAGATAAACTCTTTTCCAGATAGACTTGATTTAAATGATTTAAATGTAAAAATTGCAAAAGAAAAAGATGTAAAATTTGTAATAGGTACAGATTCGCATCATATATCTCATTTAGCTTTTATGCAATATGGTATTTCAACTGCACGCCGTGGATGGCTTGAAAAAAATGATATTCTAAATACTTATTCACTAAATGAATTAGAAAAAATTTTCAATAAATGAGGAGTAAAATAAATGGGAAAAGAACAAATAAAAAAAGAAATACAAAAACTTCGTGAAGAATTAGATTTTCATAATTATAAATATTATATTGAAAACAGCCCAATTATCTCTGATTATGAGTATGATCAACTCTTAAAAAAACTAGAAAAACTAGAAAAAGAAAACCCTGAGCTTAAAACTGCTGATTCTCCTACACAGCGAGTTGGTGGCCAACCACTTGAGGGTTTTGAAACAGTGGAACATATGGTTCCAATGCTTTCACTTGCAAATACCTATACTTATGATGAGCTACGAGATTTTGATAAGCGTGTTAAAAAATATGTTCTTGATGTAGAATATGTTGTTGAACCAAAAATTGATGGTGCCGGTATCGCACTACTATACAAGAATGGAATTTTTATTCGTGGTGCAACTCGTGGTGATGGGAAAAAAGGCGATGATATAACACAGAATCTTAAAACAATTCATAGTATTCCCTTAAGACTGAGGGGTAATGTTTTAAAAAATGTTGAGGTACGTGGCGAAGTGTATATGAGTATCTCTGGTTTTAAAAAATATAACAGTGAACAAGAAAAAAAAGGTGAAATGGTTTTTGCAAATCCTCGTAATGCATCAGCAGGATCACTGCGACAGCTAGATCCTAGTATTGTATCAAAAAGACCTCTGGATATTTTTGTTTATTTTGTATCTTATTCTGATATAGATTTAAAAACCCAGGAAAATGCTTTAAATGCTTTAAAAGAAGCAGGTTTTAGAATAAATCCTTTGGTAAAAAAAGTAAAAGATATTGAAGAAGCGATAAAATACTGTGAAAAACTTGAAAAGTTGCGCGATTCACTTGATTATGATGTAGATGGTGCGGTACTAAAAGTTAATTCTTTAGTACAGCATAAAATACTTGGTGAAACTAGTAAAAATCCTCGTTGGTCAATATCATATAAATTTACTGCTAAGCAATCAACAACAAGGCTTAATAATATAGATATTCAAGTTGGAAGAACAGGTGTACTTACTCCTGTAGCTATACTTGAGCCAGTTGAAGTTGGTGGTGTAACTGTTTCTCGTGCAACGCTTCATAATTTTGATGAACTTAAACGCAAAGACATACGAGTTGGCGACTATGTTCTTGTTGAAAGAAGCGGTGATGTAATACCACAGGTTGTTCAAAGTATAAAAGAAAAAAGAACAGGTGAGGAAAAAAGTAAGATTATACCTAAAAAATGTCCGATATGCCAAACTGAAATTATACGGTCTGAAGATGAAGTTGCTGTTCGATGTCCTAACAAATATTGCCCTGCACGTCTTAAATGGAGAATTCGTTATTTTGCAAGTCGGGATGCTATGGATATAAATCATCTAGGAGAATCCACAATCGATAAACTACTTAATGCCGGTTTTATTGATAATATCTCAGATATATATTCATTGAGAAAAGAGGATATACTAAAACTTGAAGGATTTAAAGATAAATCAGCAGAAAACCTACTTGAATCAATTGAAAGAAGCAAAAAACAGGATTTATCTCGTTTAATTTATGGACTTGGAATACGTCATGTTGGAAAATACGCTTCCCAAATTCTTGCTAGAAAATATACATCTATTGATGAGCTTGCAAAAACCACTGAAGAAGAACTCAAACAGATAGATGGACTAGGAGATAAATCTGCTGAAGCAATAGTTACTTTTTTTGCAACAGAAGAAAATATTGCATTAATTAAAAAATTAAAAGATATAGGTGTCAAAACAAAAGCTGAAAAAAAACAAAATCTCAAACTACAGAATAAAAAATTTGTTTTCACAGGAGGATTATCTACTATATCTAGACCTGAGGCATCAGATTTAATTAAACAAAAAGGTGGTATTATTGCAAGTTCTATAAGCAAAGATATTGATTATGTTATACTTGGTGATAAACCTGGTTCAAATCTAGATAAAGCAAAAAAACTTAATTTAAAAATAATTGATGAAGATGAATTCAAAAAATTAGTATCTTAAAAGATGGTGATAATAGATGGTTGATTGTAAAAAAGAGCAGAATAAAACAATATGCAACTGTAGTTATTCATGTGGTAGAAAAGGTATGTGCTGCGAGTGTTTGCATTACCATAGGAAACGTGGAGAATTACCTGCTTGTTATTTCCCAGATGATGCTGAAAGAACATATGATAGAAGTATAGAATATTTTATAGAAACTTTTCAAAAAAGATAATTTTTCAAAGTCATTTTCCCATTTTGGCATTTTGGCAAGATATATTTATATAACATTAAAATCAAAAATTATTAATATAGCAATGTAAAATTGCATTGAATTTAAAATAAGATTACGAAAATATATCTATATAATAATGAAGGGATAGGATTATGAAAAAGAAAATTTTTGTAGTGGATGATGATCCGGATATAACAAATTCTGTAAAGTGGGTAATGGAATATTTAAGCCCAGAGAAATACGTCGTTATATGTATTGAAAATGGTAATAAATGTCTCGAATTGTTACAAGCAAATCAGATTCCAGATCTTATACTGTTGGATATTATGATGCCTGGTATGAGTGGATGGATGCTATCGGATAGATTAAGAGAAAATCCTTCTTGGAATAATATTCCCATTATTTTTTTAACTGCACGTAGAGATGAGTTTGCTCAAGATGCAGGAAAACCGTTATCGAAGGATTATATCACAAAACCTTTTGATATTCATGATTTAAAAACAAGAATTGAAAAGGTTTTAAAGGAAAGCATCTTAGATGTACAATGTTTTAGTTAACATAGTTTTTAATTTTATAAAATGTAAGCCGAAGAAAAATCATTAATAAAAAAAGGGTATTTGTCAAGCTCCAGATAAGCAGAGTTCTCGCCTGAGAAGATTTTCAGTTTCCTCAACAATATTATGACCTTGCAACTTCCAAGTTGCAAGCAAAGAAGCGATATACTGATAGTTCTCCGGTCCTTTGATTGATCGAAAAGTACCGATGATCTTCTCCATAATCACATGCTCTCTGATT
>JALHTX010000014.1 GCA_022866015.1 Thermoplasmatota archaeon | reverse complement strand
TTAAAAGAATGAAGGTAAACCATAATTATCCCACCTCTATAAAACTTATAACATCCTGAAGGGCATTAAACCATATAAAGTAGATGAATTATCGGACAGCCTGTAAAACCAGTGGTATTCTTGGAGATTTTTTATAAAAAAAACCCGAAAAACAAAATAACTCTTTTTTAATTATGAAATTGGTGAAAAGATTACAACTATAATAATATCAAGCATAGAAGATTCTGCTGGAGTAAACATAAAAAAAGGACTTTTAAAAAAAGAGAACTGGATAGAAATAAACACATTGTATGAAAACCCAGTCTACAAAAACAACAACTATGATAGAATAATAATGATAACAATCAAAGACCGAACAATAAAACACGAAAACATAGAACAAGAAATACAACAAAAACTTAAAATTAAACCACGACAGGCAATTTTCATTACAAGGCACAGAAGTAAAACAGGGGAACCAACATTAACAACTCACCCTATCGGTAACTACGGTGAAGCACAATTCGGAGGAAAAACAAGAACACTAACACCTTCTGCACCAAGACTAATGACACAACTACTAAGAATAATTAAGAAAAACGCAGAAATTGAAAAAACATATCATAAGGTATGTTTTGAAGTAACACATCATGGACCATACCTGGGCATTCCAACATTTTTTACAGAGGTAGGAAGTAACCAAGAAGAATGGGAAAAACAAAAACCAGCAGAAATAATTGCAAAATCACTTCTAGAATTATTTGATAATTACCAATGTGAACAAGATTTACCAAAAGATATGCCAGTAATAATAGGTATAGGTGGAGGACACTACGCACCAAGATTTACTGACATTGCTCTTTCAAAAAACGTAGCCTTTGGGCATATGATACCAAGTTATCAAATAGATGCAGGAAACATAAACGAAGAAATACTCAAAAAAACACTTGAAGCAACACCAAACGTAGAAGGGGTATATCTACATAAAAAAGCACTTAAAAAATCACAAGTAACAGAATACAAAAAATGGTTCCAAGACTTGAACATCCCAGTTATTTCAAGTAAGGAACTAAAGGATTTATGAAATTATTTTTTCTTTAAAGGATAATCTGTTTTAAAATCATCAAAAAATACTTTTTGAAAATCAACAATTCTACCATTTTTAACCATTATTCCATCCTTATTTAAACGCCTTATGTTATCATCTATTCCAAGCCCAAAACCGCCAAGACTGCCGTCAGATTTAACTATTTTAAAACAAGGCATAGTTTCAGCATCAGGATTTTTGTTCATATATTTACCAACAACACGAGCATAACCTTTATTTCCAAGTGCCTTTGCAACAGCACCATAAGTGGATACTCTTCCTACAGGAATCTGCCTTACAAGATAATAGCTATACTCAGTAACATTCATATTTAGAAATTAATTACGGGATGCAAATAGTTTTCTTATATTTTCGTGATCATATGAACTCAATAAAATTTCTTGGAACAGCAGGTGCACGATTTGTAGTATCACAACAACTGCGTAAATCAGGAGGAATATGGCTCACACTTGATGATACAAATGTATTAATTGACCCAGGCCCAGGAACACTTATAAGATGCCTCTCGAGTAAACCAAAACTAGACCCTAGAGATCTTGATGGCATAATACTTACACATCGACATCTTGACCACTCAAATGATATAAACATTATGATAGAGGCGATGACTAATGGAGGATGGAATAAAAAAGGAACTATTTTTTCACCAAAAGATGCATTAGATGACGATCCTATTATTCTTAAATATGTTAGAAAATATGTAGAAAACATTGAGGTTTTAATAGAAAAAAGAGAATACAAAATCAAAAATATTTATTTTACAACACCAGTAAAACATCATCATCATGGTGTAGAAACATATGGTTTAAACATATACGGTAAAAAATCTTCAATTTCTTTTATTTCTGATACAGCCTATTTTGAAGGTATCGAAAAATTCTACACTGAGGCAATACTAATAATGAATGTTACAAGAATGCAAGAAAACAAAAAAATAGAGCATTTAACAATATCTGATGCTGAAAAAATAATACAAGCAAACAAACCAAAAATAGCAATCTTGACTCATTTTGGTATGACAATTGTAAAATCAAAACCCTGGGATCTTGCAGAAAAGCTATCAGAGAAACTTGGTGTAAAAGTGGTTGCTGCATCAGATGGAATGCAAATTAATCTTGATGAATACTAAAAAACCGTCTATCTTTTATGATTCCAATCAGGATTTGCAAAACATTCTTTTTCAAATTTATCTATTAAAACTAGTTCATAATCTGTTAAACTACCTGGAATTAATCTAACATTAAACTCTTGCTCAAAACCCTTTTTCATAGCATTAACTGAATCATTAAAAGAAACATAGTTGCCAAGAATATGTTTAACAGAAGTAACTCGTTGTTTAACATCTGAAATCATTTTATCACGAATTTTTTCATTTGGAACAATTAACAATGAAAACATTTTTTCGATATCAACATCTAATAAAACAGTACCATGTTGAAGAACAGTTTTTAATTTGCGAGTCTGAGCATTACCAGAAATCTTACGCCCTTCTGAGACAATATCATTAATTGGAACATAACTACTATCAATACCCTGATTTTTCAAACCCTTAATAACAGCCCCGCAAATACGACCATAACTCTCCATAATATTTTTAGGAATCTGAGGATGACTCTCAGGAATAACAATGCTATATGTTAATTCATCATCATGAAAAACAGCACCACCCCCTGTTATACGACGAACATAATCTACACCAAGATCTTTG
>JALHTX010000100.1 GCA_022866015.1 Thermoplasmatota archaeon | reverse complement strand
ATCCCATCCACCTTCTGTCCATTCTCTGATACAAAAACAGACAGAAGGAAAGAAGGGATGCCTTTCTAATTTTATTTTTGCACTGGTTTAATAAAAAATCTATATGTTTTAAATACTAGATGTCGAAATCTTTAATCCCCGTTAAAATAACAGCTAAAGAATTTCCTACCACAAATAATGTATTTTTATTTTCCATACTCTTCCAATATAGAATTATAATTTAAAAATATTTTTCTAATTAATTATTTTTTCTAAATAATTCAATTAATCTATAATAAAATATTATTTTAAAGGCTCCTATTTGATTCAGGAGCCCTTTTTGTACCTCTACGTCGTCAAATAAGGATCAAATTTTTTTCACCTATTCTCCATAAATAGAGGCAGAGTATTATCAATTAGAAATCTTAAATATTTTTCTAATAGAATTGTTTTTACATAATTGTTTTAAATTTCAATATTGCTTTTGTAGACTTAAGTGCTGATACAATAATTTCGATAAATTCTAATTCTTCTCAAATATCCACTATTCCTTTCCATTCTTATGCAAAATCATATTAAATGGTTGTTGATTTAAACCCCAGTTTTATAAATTTTTTATAGTATAGATGTTTTTTCTCTATCGATTTTTAGGTACACATCAATATTGTTTAGCTTTGTATCACATATATATTAATTTAATTAAAGTTAAAAAAGTTGTTAAATAGTTTTTATATTATTAGAATTAAAAAATGGAAGATAATTGTTGCATAAAAAATAATTGTATACAGTGTTGCTTAGATACTATGATGATTCTATCTAGCGATGATATTAAAAAAATAGAAAATATAGGGTTTAAAAAAGATTTTTTTGTATTACAAAAAGAAGGCTGGCTTATTCTTAAAAACCATAACGGTCGATGTGTTTTTCATGATAGTTTAAGATGTACTATTTATCCAAATAGACCTATTGGTTGTAAGTTATATCCCGTGATTTTTGATAAAGACGAAAGTTGTGCAGTTTTTGATAAGGATTGTCCACATAGTAATTGTTTTGAGATGTCCAGTTCAATTATTAATAAGTTGTACGCTGTTATACGAAAACTAGAGTATGAAAAATCTAAAAGAAAATAATATTTAATAAAGTTGTTTTTATCAATGTAAGAAAATATTACTGTCGGAAATAATAATAAATATTTTTAACTCGGTGCTAACTAATTTTATATTTCTATAAGAAAAATTATTTATTGCTTATCCAATTTCTTAAACCGCTAAAAAAATTTAAAGACCTTAATTTTCTTCAGATATCTGTAATAATTTTATCTTAAAAACTAAAGTCTTACCAGCTAACGGAGGATTAAGATCAGCAGTTACTATATCTTCCGAGACTTTTGATATGCGAACAGGTATTTGACGACCATTCTGCAATGAAACCATATACATCATATTTGGTTGGATCTCTTGATCCTCGGGAAAACAATCACGAGGCATGTCTTTTACAAACTCAGGATTATGCGGCCCATATGCTTCATCAGGGGGCAGTCTAATTTCTTTTTCTTCACCTATTTTCATACCAACAACAGCGTCATCAAAACCTTTTAGGAGCTGCCCAGCTCCAACTATAAATTCTAATGGTTGATTATGCCTTTCAGAACTATCAAAAACAGTTCCATCTTCTAGACTCCCTATATATTCGACCTTGACTTTATTTCCTTTTTTTACAACATCCAAATGTATCACCCAATATTTTTAAAAGAAAAAAATAAAAATCTCACAAGATTTTTTCAGACAATATTATGAAATTCTCAGCCTCATCCTTTTAACAATTAAATAATATAAATCTTAAATTTAAATAACTTTGGATATAAGAAATTAACAGTTTAGCCTGTTGAAAAATTCTGAGTTCATTATAATTTTTCTAAACAGATGATCAAAATGGTTAGAGTTTATAGCAGATTCTGATGCTTGTAACGTCTTTGATGATTGTAAAAACATGTTCATCAATCTATTTTTCTCCAATAT
>JALHTX010000099.1 GCA_022866015.1 Thermoplasmatota archaeon | reverse complement strand
CCTAGTACGTAATATATGTGGCATGTTCATCCCTTGCAACTGACTCTGGTATGGCTGTGATAACACCTCAAAGAGGACGAAAAAAGGTAATATCTGCAAAACGGTTAAAGCAGGCAAATATTTATCACTAAGTAAAATATGAATGACCGGCCCTGCCAATACAACGAGCAAAATAACAATGGGAAAGGTAATCATGCTAAGATATCTTTCCGATGTTAACATCAACTTTCCAATACCGTCTATATTGTTTTTCGCATGATACTCCGATATCGTTGGTATTAAGAGAATAGTAACCGCAGATGAAAAGTTTAGTATGAAACGAGATAAATTAAAAACAGCATAATATTCTCCAACCTGCTGAGCACCCCAGAATAATTGAATGAATACTTTATCAACATTCAATATTATGATATATGCTGCCGATCCAATTGCCAAGGGAAAAGCAAACTTTGTATAATTTTTTAAATAATCAATAGATGGTTTTTTAACAGTATATTTTCTAAAAAAATAGTAAGCTAGACTAAATTGGAAAATTTCACCTAAAATATAGGTGTATGCTAATGCCAGAACACCAAAGCCAAAGTAAGCGATAAAAATTGTTATAATTACTCGAGTAAGTGTAAATAAAAAAGTTGGTATTTGAACCTTTGCAATTTCTTTTTTAGCGGAGAAAGTGAAAGTAAACGTCTGCGTGAGACTAGATAAAACAAAATAAGCAAGTAAAAGGTAAACCGCTTGTTCATGCAATGGTGATTCAAATCCTCGTCCAAAAACATATCGCCATATTGCTATCGATAAAATAGTAGTTGATGCTAGAAATCCTGTTAACATTATTTTAATTGCAGCAAATGTACCTATACATTTTTCCTGATCTTTTCCCTCAGAAATACGTTTGATATGTGCCTGTCCAAAGGCTAAATCACCAAAAATTGTGAAAAGAGCGACAAAACCATAGGCAAAAGCAACAATCCCATACTCCCATGGCTGCATATATAAAGCAATAAATTTCAATCCAATAAAACCAATAATTCCATTAAGCAGTTGTATCAATATATAGAGAGCAGATTTGCGTGCAATCATTGTGCGGATAGATAACTATGTGTTTTAAATAAATATTTGTAAAAAGTGTTTTGTTTTACATTACTTTTGAATCTGGCTCAATGACTCCTTTTACTATTGCACCTGGACCAATTGATACATTATTTCCGATAAATGATCCGATATTTATCATAGAGTTAATACCAGTTTGAACATTATCTCCCATAATTACACCAAGCTTTCGTCGTTTTGAATCAATTATTTTACCATTCAACGTAACAATAATATTATTTTTATCAAGCCTAAGATTTGCAACCTTAGTACCAGCACCAAAATTACAACCACTTCCAATAATACTGTCACCGACATAATTCTGATGTGGGATATTACTATTATCAAAAACAATTGAATTTTTAATTTCACATGCATTACCTATATGCCAACTATCTCCAATTGAAGTATATGGCCTAATGTAGCAGTTCGGCCCAATCTTACAGTTTTCACCAATAACTACCGGGCCTTCGATATAACTTCCATTCATTACAATCGTATTTTTACCAACTATAACTTTTCCTTTTATTGTCGCGTTTTTTTCAATAGTTCCCTCTATTTTTTCATCAAGTTTCTTTAAAACTTCCTCATTTGCATCAAGCAAATGCCAAGGATATACTACATCGCGCCATTCTTTAAGAATAACGGAAGAAACAATAGATTTTTCAGTCATCATATTAATAGTATCTGTGATTTCATATTCTCCCCGTGGTGATCTATCAGTCTTTTTGATAAAATCAAAAACTTTTTTGTCAAAGTGATAAATTCCAGCATTTATTATGTTGGTGAAAGGTTTGTCCATTTTTTCATAGATTTTTACAATTTTATCATTTTTTGTTTCTACAATACCATATTCTTTAGGGTTATCTAATTTGTAGAGCCCTATACTATTTTTCGTATTTAATATATTTTTAATATCATTTTCACCAAAAATTGTATCACCGCATAATACAATAAAATCATCAACAAATCTTTCTACAACACCTATAGCATGTGCAGTACCTTTAGGTTCACCTTGATTTATATATTCTATTTTTACTTTGTATTTTTCACCATTTCCAAAATAATTACGAACCATTTCACTTTTGTAAGCAACTACAAAAACAAATTCTTTTAGACCTGCGTTTATTGCATTTAATAAATTGTATTCGATTATGGGTTTATTTGCTACAGGTAGCATAACCTTTGGCCTGGTATAAGTCAGGGGATGAATTCGTTTTCCTTCACCTGCAGCAAGTATTACACATTTAACCATTTTTTATATACTCCATTCTTATTCAACCGTTACTGATTTTGCAAGGTTACGTGGTTTGTCAATACTACATTTACGCAGATCTGCCACATGATATGCTAGTAATTGTAAAACAACAATAATTGGAATACTTGGCAATACACCTGAGCCCCCTGGTACTCTTAATACAAAATCAGCATGTTTTTCTATTTCTGTATCATCTATTTCAGCAATTGCTATTACTTGTGAACCACGAGCTTTGACTTCACCTATATTTGCTAGAATTTTATCATAAGTTGCATCTTTTGTAGCAATTACAACAACAGGTGTACTTTTTGTAAGTAGTGCAAAAGGACCATGTTTTAGCTCACCTGCTGCAAAACCCTCAGCATGAATATAAGATATTTCTTTAAGTTTTAAAGCACCCTCAAGTGATAATGGATAATTGACACCACGGCCTATAAAAAATACCGATTCTGCATTTTTAAGTTGTTTTGCAATATCAAGAATTTCATTATTTTTATTAAGAACATCTCTAACCGTTCTAGGTATTTCTCTTAAATAACGTATGTATTCATATAGTTGAACGGCACTAATTTTATTTTTTATCATACCTAATTTTAAGGCAATTAAAAGCAAAACAATTATTTGTGAAGTAAAAGTTTTAGTTGCAGCAACACCAATCTCTGGACCTGATTGCATAAGTATATATGCATCTGATATACGAGTAGCAGTACTCCCTACAACATTTGTTATAACCAGTGTTTTGCAACCTGAGTTTTTTGCTTCTCTAAGTGCTGCTAGAGTATCTAATGTTTCACCTGATTGAGTAATAGCTATTACAAGAGAGGATTCATGTTTTAAACCAAAATAACGGTATTCTGATGCAAATTCCACAAAAACAGGGGTATCTGTAAATTTTTCAATTATATATTTCCCAATAAGTCCTGCATAATAAGAGGTACCACAAGCAACAATTTGAATAGAACTTATGTTGCTGTTTAGCAAATTTTCTACATTTTCATTAAAATTAATATTTCTATGGATTTCTGATATACGTCCACGAAGAACCTGATTAACGGTATCTGGTTGATCATATATCTCTTTAAGCATAAAATGAGGAAAACCTGATTTTTCAGCATCTTGTATGTTCCAATCAATCACATTTTCTTTTTTATCAACAACTTTTTCATCTTTATTGTAGACTTTTACATCTTTTTTTGTTAAAACACAAATCTCTGCTTCATTAAGATAAATAACTCGATTAGTATATTTTAAAAAAGCAGGTATATCTGAGGCAAGAAAGTTTTCATTATCTCCTACACCAATCACCAAAGGACTTTGTAGTCTTGCACCTATGATTTTATCGGGCTCATCTTCACAAGTAACTACTATTGCATAGTAACCCTCAAGTTTTTTTATTGCTGAAAAAACAGCATCTTTTAGATTACCTTTGTAGTTATCCTCAATTAGATTAGCAATTATTTCAGAGTCTGTTTGTGATACAAATTTAAAACCTTTTTTTTCAAGGTTTTCACGTAGCTTAACATAGTTTTCAATTATTCCGTTATGAACTATTGCGATTTTACCACTAGTACTAAGATGTGGATGTGCATTATTTTTTGTTACCCCTCCAGTTGTCGCCCATCTTGTATGTCCAATTCCAATTGTACCTTTTATTTTAGGTAATTTTTCTTCTAAGTTTTTAATTTCACCAATTTCTTTGTAAACCTGTTGTTTTTTGTCAATTATTGCTATTCCTGCAGAGTCATAACCACGGTATTCCAGTTTTTTTAATCCGTTTAGTATAACTATATCTGCATCACGAAATCCATTGTAACCAATTATGCCACACACTTTTACATCACTTTACTATTGCTTTGAATATTTTTTCTTATTCTTTTCATAGAAGAAATATTACATTTACGTCCAATTATAACCCCCGGGTCTACAACTACATGGTTTTCAATAGTGCAATCCTCGCCGATAAGTGAACCTATGTTTTCGACTTTTTTAAATTCACCTTCAATTTCTATTGTGCACTCATCAGAGCTACTTGTGAAATTATGTCTAAGTATACTACCACGTGCAATTACTGAGTTTCTGATAAATGAGCTTGAGCCAATATGAACATCATTCATTATAATGCTATTTTGAATTTCAGTAAATGGATGAATAACAGAATTATTACCGATGCTTGTCGATGGAAAAATACATGCATTAGGCCCTATTTCGCATACTTCCCCAATAATAACTGGCCCTACTATATATGAGCCTGAATAAATTTTTGTGTCTTTGCCAATCGATACATCACCTTTTATTATTACATTTTTTTCAATAGTTCCACTAGTTGATCCTTTTATATTTTGTAACATTATTTCATTTACTTGTATAAGATCCCATGGATATACTATATCCATCCATGAATCTGCAGTATTTGTACTAAAAAGTATACCATCTTTTAGTAATGATTCTACAACTGAGGATAAATCATGTATTCCTTGTTTATTTAACTGTTCTAATTTTTTAAATACATTCATAGGAAATTTATATATTCCTGTAGATATGAATTTTCCAATTTCTTCTTTTGGTTTTTCAACAATTTCTTTTAAATTTTGATTTTCTAGAAATACTACACCGTATTTTGACGGGTAAGGATGTTCTTTTACAATAATTGAATATTCTGATTTATCCTGTATTAGTTTTTGAATGCCTTTATCGTCAATTATATTATCACCCGCTAAAACAATAAAAGATTCTTTTAAATTGTCTTTTGCTTGTAAAAGTGCATGAGCTGTTCCTAGTTGTTTATCTTGAATTATATAAGTAATTTTAATTCCTTTATATTCTTTGAAATAATCCATTATTACTTCTTTTTTATATCCTACAACTAGTATTATTTCATCCATCCCTGTTTTTTTTATTGCATCAAAAACATACTCAATTATTGGTTTATTTGCAATCGGTAACATTACTTTTGGCATCGTCTCTGTAAAAGGTCTTAATCTTTTTCCCTCGCCTGCGGCAAGAATTACTGCTTTCATAACATTATCACTTTAGAAACGTAAGCTTAAATTAAGTATTTTATATTTACCCAAAATAATCTACGAATAATTAAATTACAAAATACTCTAGTATTATTTTGTTCATATCCCTAAATTTTTTTAGATTATTTTTTCTTTCCTAAGTTTATTTAATATTATTTCTACACTTTCTTTTATATCATATTTATCTATATCAATTATTATTTCAGGATTTTCTGGTTCTTCATATGGCGCAGAAATACCTGTGAATTCCTTAACCTTACCGCCTCTTGCTTTTTTATACAATCCTTTTGGATCACGCTTTTCACAGGTTTGAAGCGCTGCTTTACAATATATCTCAAAAAATTTTCTAGGACCTACTATTTCTCTACAGAAATTACGCATTTTTTTATAAGGAGATATAAATGCTGTACAGGTTATAATTCCTGCATCTGCAAATAGCTTTGATACTTCACATATTCGTCTAATGTTTTCATCACGATCTTCCGGTGAAAAACCAAGGTTTTTATTTAATCCATAACGTATATTATCTCCATCCAAAACATATGCTAGTTTCCCCATTTTGTGTAGTTTATATGCTAATTCATTTGCAATTGTACTTTTTCCACTACCTGAAAGACCTGTAAACCATAGAACTACTCCTTTTTGACCTAGTAATTTTTCTCGATCTTTGGATGATACTTTATGTTCGTGCCATTTAATATTTTCTGATTTTTGTTTTATTTTCATGAAATTTTTAATCTCCTTGTTTGTTTTCTAAAAATAGCATTATTTCTTCTATAAACTTATTTGTTTTTTCTTTTGGAACAACTGCACCTAAAACATCTTTTTTTCCACCACATTTAAAACCCAGTTCTTTTCCTTTTATTATAATTGGTTCTGCATTTTTTTTGCTTCGCATATAGATTTGGTCTTTATCTTTAAAAAAACCTGTGTTTATAACTAATGTATCTTTTCCTGTATCCCATGATATTTTTCTGGTAATTGTTGATATTATGTTGTAGTTTGTATCGATTTTTTTAAAAATTATATTATTTATTTGTTCATTTGGCGTATTGAGTATTTTGCTTATTTCTTCCCCCAGGTTTTTCAGGTTTTTATTCCATCTTTTATTGTCTAAAATTTCTTGAGGTTTTTTGTTTTTTAAAAGTTCATGTGGCGCTTGTTCTACTGCTTTTTTATCACCTATTTTGTAGTTTGAATCTAATAGATATACAATTTTGTGTAATTCTTCAAAGGTTAGGTTGTTTTCTTGGCAGAATTCATTTATTTTTTTGCTAAAATCAAAATTATCTTTGATTTTTTGTTCATGGTCTCCTACAATACCTAAGAGTGCAAATAGGTTTACTTTGTTTTTTAAGTATTCATTTACTATCCAGCTTGCAGAAGGATAAAGATCAGGGTTTTCTCCTTTTATGATTGGGTTATGGTGAAAAACCTGATTTATTACTTTTCCTAAGTGATGATCAAAAATCATTATTTTTGATTTTTTAGCAAGTTCTAGTACATT
>JALHTX010000098.1 GCA_022866015.1 Thermoplasmatota archaeon | reverse complement strand
TTTCGATTTCATACATCCCATCCAAAAAAGAGAGTACATTTCTATTATATCAATTTGGCCTATAACTAAAGTCCTTTACTAACACTGCCGGAATGCTTTTCTTATGCAGATAATGCAACACCAGAGGATACTGTGATAACAGGTGGTAAGTTATTTTGGGATTTATCAGATATTAAATACAATTTAATTGATGGAGAAACGCTGATAATCGAATTTGATGCAAAGGTTGAAGGTGGCATGTGTGATGAATGCGAAAACTTGGCTAATGTTACAGCAAATGAATGTAGTGGAAGAATATTTCAATGGGTAGATTTGGCAAGAGTATATGTAGAATGTGATTTTACAGCAAAAGCGGGTGGACCATACTTTGGAGATATAGATGAAGAAATAGTAATTAATGGAAGTGCATCGGATGGAAAACTACCTTATTCTTTTAAATGGGATTTAGATAATGATGGTGATTTTAATGATGGTATAGGTGACAAAATTACTCATTCATGGTCTGAAGCAGGGATTTATATAATATATTTAAAGGTAATAGATGATGATAATAACATAGCTGAAGATTATGCAGTTGTAACCATTACACAAGGTGAAAACAAACCACCAAATAAACCATCAAAACCATCAGGATTAACATATGGAAAACTTGGAGTATCCTATACCTATGAATCGATAGCAATAGATAATACTAGTGATATGGTCTATTATTTGTTTGACTGGGATGATGGTACAGATTCCGGATGGGTTGGTCCTTATAATAGTGGTAATATCTGCCAAGAATCACATATTTGGAACACTACGGGAAGCTATGCGGTTAAAGTAAAAGCAAAAGATATTCATAATGCTGAAAGTGTTTGGTCTGACCCATTACCTATCAGTATGCCAAAGACATATAGCTACAACCTGATCATGCAACTACTTATGAAAATATTGGAACGTTTTCCTTACCTTGAGAAAATGCTAGATTTATAATATGATTAAGAACCAAGCTCTAATTCTTTTTTATATTTGTGTTTAAACTTGTTATTTGAGAGTTTAATAAAAAAATAGTAGTTTTTATATGTGAAGGGATTTCGACTTCAAATTCAATTTTTATTTCTTATATGATGTTTTATCTTGAAATAAAAAAGGTTAAGATGACTAATTGAAGAATTACTAATGAAGAGTTTAAATATTAATAAAGAAAAATAATCAAAAATACAATAATGTTAAAAAAACAAAAATAAAAGACTTTTATACATTTAAGTATGCATCTGGGAAAATTAATATAAAAATCAAAGAAAGAGAGATAGGAAATATATTTATACCACAATTTAATTTTAAATATATATATTATTATGAAAAATAAAATCTTAAATAATAGGAAACTAAAAATATTTCTATTAATAATAATACTTACAAGCATTATTATTTCAGAATATTGTATTATAATTGTAACTTCTGTTAAGGAAATAATCGAAAATGTAAAAATACCCGAAGTAAATGTCGAAATAGATTTTGAAAAACTTACTGGAGAAGGTCTTGAATATTCTGTAAGTGTTAAAGTATTTAATCCTAACAATATAGAAATAAAAATCACCGAATTTTCAATCGCTGTAAAAACAGATAAAAATATGGTTGTCGGTAGCCTCCCAATAAAAGGAGGAATAATAAAACCAGAAACCACATCAACTTTTAAATCTAAGGGTGAAATTCTTTTTAAAGCAATCGATGCCGATATTTTAACACTTACAATTAACGGTGATATAACTGTTAAACTTGGTAATTTTAATAAAAATATATCTTTTTCGACTGAAACAAAGGTTATTATTCCTAATATAGCAGATTTTATATTAAAAAATAAAACTATTGATATTGAAATTCCTGCTCAATTTAAATTAAGAGTAAAAGGCCTCTTAGGATTAGTTGGTGTGAAAATATTTAATCCAAGTGAAATACCTCTAGTTCTAAAAAACGTAATTTTTAGGATTTATAGAGTTGATGAAAATAAAAAAACTCTGTTGGGCGAACAAAATATGAATCCCAATGATATATCTACAAAAGAACAAATATATGTAAATGCAGAAATATTAATTCCTTACCGAAAGTTTTTCTTTTCAGCAGGTTTAAAATTATTACCAAATTGGATTATGCTTGAAATAGAAGGTAATCTTTCTATTGCTGGAACAAGACAGATAATTCCATTATCCATAAAAGCATATGTAGATCCACATTTAATAAGAATATTAGAAAAAATATAAAGAGTTATATGTAGTAAAAACATTTAATAAGATTAACTGTATCGTATCTTAAGAGTTTTAATCGGGGGGAAGAAAAGAAATGAAAACTACAAAAGTATTAACTTTTAAAAAAAAAGTTTTAGAAAACGTAATTGATATTGCTGAAAAAGGTACCCATTGTGGTATGTGTAGAATAGATTTCCTTGGAACAGGTTTATGCCCATCAGGGAAAAAACATGGTTTTTTAGCATATTGGCCACAGGGGCGTATGGAACTAGTGAAACATCTTAAAGATGGTAGAATTAAACCAACAGAAAAACTAATAGATATTGCCAATTCCTGCAATCTATGTGGTATCTGTGATAAACAATGTAATTTTGTTACACAGTTAAGACCAGAGAAAGTCGCAAGTGCATTAAAAGAATATGTCAATTGTTTAGATAAGAGTGAATACGAGACTGTCCCTGACGATGAAATAATAAAAGGTCTCCGTGAAATCGTTGGAGAGGAGTGGGCAACAAATGATCCAATTATTATCGCGTCATATATTAGATCAATAATCCCCATTGACGCTGAACTGAATTTCTATATAGTTTTACCGGAAAACACAGAACAAGTATCAAAGATTATAAAATTTGCAAATAAAAATAACCTTCCATTTCTACCTCGAGCGGGTGGAACAGCTTTATCAATCGCTACACCAACAGTACTCTCAAAAGCTATAAATTTGGACCATGGTATCATCATAGATTTAATAAGACTAAAAAAACTTGAAATACACCCTGAAAACAGTTCAGCAGTAGTAGGCGCTGGAATTACCTCCTTTGAGTTACAAAAAGCAGCTTATAAACATAAATTAAGGGCAAATGTAGCAGAAGCAGGGGCTCATTATTGTGCAAACATTGCAACAACTGGAATAATTACTACTTGGGGAAACAAATATGGTTGTTTTGCAGATAATTTTATTGATTTAGAGATAGTGGATAATGAGGGAACCATTAAAAATCATCATGATATAGATATTCCAAATCCATATACTACTGATAATACATTCTCAAACATATCTTTAAGTCCATCATATATAATCACCAAAGCCACAGCGAAACTTTTTCCTGTTTTTGATGACGAAGAAGCAGTACTTGTTCCATTTGACAACCTAAAAGATGCCCTTGACATGGTATTGGAGCTTGGGAAACGTGGTATAGGGTTATCAGTCGCGGTTCTTTCCTATAAGTATCTAGCTGAATTTATTTGCCCGACTCGAAAGATAGCTAATGACTTTGAAGACATTTGTAAAAACTATATGAAACTTAGATATGTCGTAGATGTTATCTGCGACAAGGATGACAAAAAAATTGTAGAAGAAATGGCAGAATACACTATCGATCAGCCTTTTATGAAAACTCTTATATTAGGCTCCCCAAAACTTGCCTCACTTAAAGACAGTGAATTCATGAAGATACTTTCAGAGGAAGAAAACCCTCTCAAAGCTATTTTTGCTGGTCCTATGAAAAAACATTTCGAAAAAGGATTAGATGCTTCACCTGAGCAAATGTCAAAGGTATATGACAAAGATTTGCAGGATTTTTTTAAAAAAATCTATTCCAAATCAGAAATGACAAATGTTGTTTGGCTTCATGCATTTAGAATATTGCCATCTAGATTAATGAGACAACAGATGACAATGGGTCCAGGGGGAGCAGTATGGGCCAGTGATAAAAAACATATTTTAAAATGGGTAGATATGTTTGCAGATGTTGGAAATAAATATAAATTAAATCATGCACTAGGTTTCATTAGTCCTTTTGATAATGGAAAATTTGTTTATATTGAATATGACTATTTTTATGATCATAATAACCCCGATATAGCTAACAAAATAAGTACAACATTACTTGAAACAACAGAGAAATCATTAGTTTTAGGCCAAATATTTACACTAATTAATTATCTATTTAAAGGCATACACAGGAAAGAACACGTACTATATCCATTACCTAAGGCATTGTCAAAAGAAGAACAGATAATGTTTAGGGATGTACTTCACTCGCTTTTAGGAGAGTTTGAGGAATGGTAAAATTTCTTTCAGAGGAATGGATAGAATACGCTAAAAATTACATCCTTGAAAAATTAGATCCAGAAAAAGACATGAAAAGTATAACCACATCAATACTTTGTATTATAGAGAATGTTCCTCCAAATGATGAAACAATAAATTTATACATAGAGTTAAAAAATGGAAAATTAAATGATCTTCAAGTAAGCATAGGCGAGATCTCTGATGGAAAAGAAGCCGTTTTTGTAATTAGAGGGAATTATGGAACCTATAAAGATATCCTTGAAGGAAAACTAGGTACAGCAATGGCTCTTCTTAAAAATAGGTTAAAACTAAAAGGCAGTAGAATGGAGATACTTAAGATAATAAAACCAATTGATGGATTGATTGAATCTTTGCGAAAAGTAACAGATGAATTTGAAAAATAGATTATAAATCTTTAAGATGTTAAAAATCAATCTATAATGGGGAAAAATTGATATCAAATAAATGGAATGGCTGTAATGGTAATATCGAAATTGTTTGCTGAAAACAGATGCTTGGAAAAATTTGTTACTCCAAAAAATTCTTGGAGTCCTATAGATGAGGCATTATTTACCCCCATATCGTTTTTTAATAATTACGAAAAAGCGCATAATTTGATGCTCTCAGCGGTTAAGTACAGCTTCAAATATCACTATGAAAATAATTTTCTTTACCACCGAGTTTGTAAAGTAAATGGTGTTTCACCTGAAAAGATTAAATCAACAAATGATTTGAATAAGATACCTCTGCTTCCTGATACTTTTTTTAAGGATTATCCTGAAGGAAAGGGATTTTTAAACTGGTTAAAAATGATTTTTACTGGTTCAATTCAAAAAATAGATTTTAAAACTGATACTCCATCCCATGATGATGTTATCGAGGAGTTTAACAAAAAAGGTATTAACATTATGTTTACTAGTGGTACTAGTGGTCGTTTTAGTTTCATCCCTCGAGATTTTATATCTTGGAATCGCCTAAGATATAGTGCTATGAAATCTGTAATAGAGTTAATTGATTATGATCCGACTGATTCTGCTATTTTGCTGATTCCGGATCCACGTAAAACAAATCTTACTATAGCTAGTCTTTTTGGTATAGCCTATGATTTGTACAATCCAGCAAATATAGATGTTGCACTTGACATTAAAATTACCACTCAATTTCTCCGTATGCAGCGAGATGAAACTATCGGAATTAAAGAGAAAATAAAAGCTAAGACTATGTCAAAAATCAGCCCGATTATCCAGAAGAAATCTGATTTAAGGATGATTCATCTATTACAGCAGGCAGAAAAAGAAGGAAAAAAGTTGAATATAGGTAGCCCTCCGTTTTGGCTTGATCGCATTATAGAGCACATGAAGCGGGAAGGCATATACATGAAATTAGAATCAAGTCAAGTTTTAACTGGTGGTGGTTGGAAAGCTGAGGAAAATAAACGTCTTCCAGAGGAGATTTTCAGGAAAAAAGTAGAGGATGTTCTAAGCATACCTCAAAATCATTATCATGATGTTTATGCAATGTCTGAGTGCAGCTCTGTATTTTTAAGCTGTGAGGGACACTATAAGCATATTCCTCCAGTGATTATTCCTTTTGTTTTAAATTAAGAACTTAATCATATTGGGTATAAAAAGTTTGGACGCTTTGCCTTTATTGACCCGTTGCCAAACAGCTACCCTGGTTTTATCATCACTGGTGATAGGGTTAGACTTTTGGAGCATTGTCCAAAATGTGATAGAGATGGACCAGTTCTTGATGTTGAGGTTTCTCGGCTACCTGGTGTCGAGGGTCGAGGATGTGCCGCCGTTATGGCAGATTTAATGCAAAATGAGGAGAAATAATATGGTGCGTTTTCCTTCTGATGAATGGATTAAAGCCTTTAAAGAAAAATTAAATAAAAATAAGATCTATAGAGAAGTCGCAAAAATATGGGAGGGCGATTTCCTTTTCGTGGTAACTCCAGATGATAGATTAAAAAAAGAGGTTGTATATTATGTGGATCTCTGGCATGGTATATGCAGGAATGCATATCTTGTTAAAGATAAAAAAAAGGCTGCTTTTATTTTCAAGGGTCCATATTCCAATTGGAAGAAAGTAATCAACAAAGAGCTTGATCCCATTCGAGGTTTAATTAGGGGTATGTTCACTGTCGATGGTGATTCTAAAATTCTGCTTGATCAGGTGAAAGCAGCTCAGGAGCTTGTAAATACTGCAAATAAAATCCCAGTTGATTTTGAGGATTAGATTTAATGAATAGAACTATTGATTGTTTTTTCTGGAATCCAAACCTTAGAATCGAAAGCGATTTGGAGTTCACCTATGAGGATGTTGGTGATGGCATAGAACTTAAAAAACCGGTTTTTACAGTGGAGATTCTTGATAAAATAATAGAAAGTATTAAACAAATGCGACGAAATTATCTTCTTTCTATTGACATTCCAACAATTATTGATGCTATTAGTAGGGTTAATGATCTTTGGATGAATCCAAAATATAATGGTAGAAAAATTGCTAGAGAGGTTCTTCCAACAATTACAGGTTTTTCATTGGAGATGGTTGAATCTTGGGGTTTTGATCATTTTTTAGGTATTATTAAAAAAGAAAATCTTCCAATATTCGGTAAGCTTAAACCCGGTGATTTCAAAGAGTTTACCAAGCTGGGCGATGGCTTAGTTAAAGCCTATGGCGAAGTCAAGGTTAGCCATTCGAATTATAATCCTGAATTAATCGGACATATATGCGCTGGTAACATCCTTGGTATCGCTGCTTTTGAAATGGTTATGGATAAACTAGCTGACGCAGCAACGTGGATCAAGGTTTCATCTGAGGAACCAGTCTTTGGTACATTATATGCAAAATCTATAGAAGAGATTAATCCTAAACTTGCTTATACAATAGCAGTACTACCATTTGACAGTAGAAATAAAGTTGTTAATGAGTTTCTTTTTTCAAAATCTAATATTGTTCGAGCTACTGGTGGAGAACAGACACGCAAAAGTCTGTCCCAAGTTGCTGACAAATACAAAATCCCTATTGCTGGTCATTGGCATAAATTTAGTTTTATTACTATTGCAAGGGAATATTTGAATGAAAGGGCAAGTGAAATCGCTGAGTTAGTATCACTAGATGTAAGTGCATGGGATCAACAATGATGCTTTTCTCCACAGGAAATATTTGCTGAAATCGGAGGAATTGTTTCACCTATAGAATTTGCCAAGTTACTTGCGAAAGAAATGGAAATTACCTCTCGTGCACTTCCTAAAGGATCTAATTCAGGTAAGATACAAGTGCTAGATGGGTATTATCAGTATTTTAAGAAAGAGATAATGGGTGAATCCGTTAAAATTTTTCCATCGGCGACTAATCAATGGCTTGTGATTTATGATGAGGATACTACTAATATTGAACCTTCACCATTATTTAGGGTTATAAGGGTTAAACCTGTTAATGACATTATGGAAATTCCTAGACTTGTTAAACCTATTGGAAAATTTTTACAGACTGTTGGTGTTGCTATTCCAAATGATCGTTTAATTCCTTTTGCTAATAGTGTTGGTGAGGTTGGGGCTACAAATATTCGGACGATAAGCGGTATGACTTTACAAAAAGCCTGGGAGCCCTGGGATGGAAAGTTTCCTTTAAATGAGCTTTTTGAGCAGGATTATACACGTTGGGTTAGTATTGATACAAATGATATTGATAAGGAAATTAAAAATGCTTTAAAGAGAAAACGTTCTATTGTTGATAAGCCATTAAATATTGATAGAGTTTGAGATAGAGAACATTCTGCAATAAATTTGAACTATTAAATGTAAAAATTAAAAAGCAATTTAATAACAGTCGATTAACAAATACAACTATATGGACTAGCAATTAGCGGAACATAACCATACACCTATAACTCGGATCTTTGAGAGTGCAAAACAGTGAATATGTAAAACCCAACCCACATCTACATACAAACTGGAATATATTAAGTAGAGTTTTATAAACAAACAATTGTTTTGAGATTGCAGTCTTGAAAGGAAATAATATGGTTGAAAGTATGTATCTGAAATGTTATAACTGTAATGAAGGAACATTGTTACCATTTTTATATTTGAATTTAATTTGATGGAGGAATTAAATATGAAACCATTTCATGAATATATGAATGAATATAGAAAACAGATAGAGAAGGGCGACATCAAAGAGGCATATAAAGGATTGATGGAATATATTATGGAATTGAGATTGTATTTTAAAAATAAATATCCTGATTATTTCGTATCTGGGAGTATTTATTATGGATATATGGATATGACATATTTTTCCTTCTTCCCAAAATCATTTAAACTTCGAAAATTGAAAGTTGCGATAGTTTTTATTCATTGCACATTTAGATTTGAAGTTTGGTTATCAGGATATAATAAACAGGTTCAAACAAAATACTGGAAACTGTTTAAAGAAAGCGATTGGAATAAATACCGTATTCCATCAACTACAAAAGGAACTGATTCTATTATAGATTACATTTTAGTTGAAAACCCAGATTTTAGTGATTTAGATACGTTAACAAAGCAAATAGAGAGAGGGACATTGAAGTTTATTGAGGATGTTGAGGACTTCTTATCTAAACATTAAAACTGACTCGGATAATGCTATCTCTTCTTAAATAAATAAAAACTTGCTAGTGAATTGGTATAAAAAATTGTAGTTTGAGGGATGAAAAATATAAATTTCGAGGATATAATATCCAAACTAGCAGATAATAGGATTCTTAAGAGGTTAACAAATATTTAAAAAAATTTATATTGTTTATGAATTGGTAAAATATAAAATGGAATTTTCTTAATTTTATTCATTTAGTGTATCATCTAATTCTATTATATCTAATATATGACTTTCTTCTTTAATAAATCTTAAGATATAAATGGTTTTAATATTTTGATTATTAAAATAACTCTCCAAACCTCCTTGTCCACATATATCTGTTTTTAATCCTACATCGATTTCTTTAGTATCTTTTAATATGTTGTTCTGTGCAAATGCTATTATAGAAATATTGGACAAAATAACTATTATACATATTAATGTTGTAAAGAAAGATTTTTTTTTGCGAGCTGAAAATAATTGATTGAATCTATCTGTAATATTTAATTTTCTCATCTTTTGAGAAACTAATAAAAGAGAACTTGAGCTATATAATTTATTTGAAAAAATATTTTGGTTTTTACTAAAGTCATGAATTTTTAATAATATTTCCATAAAACGAATTTTATCTCCTTTTAAGTTAATATATTTTGAATCTGCTAATAACTCTCTTTCTTTCATAATCATAGAATAGATAATATGAACAATAGGATTGTAAAAAAACATAATTCTGATACTTTGAAGTAATGGTTTTAGTAAATGATCTTTATTACTTATATGTCCAAGCTCATGACGAATTGCTACTTCTAGTTCGTCTTTAGATAAATAATTAATTAATTTATTTGAAATAACTAATGATATAGGATAACCAAAAATAAAAGCATTTGGTTCTCCATCAAAAACATATAGTTTCGGAGTTTTAATTTTTATTTCTTTGCATAATTTATTAACCATTTGAATTATTTGTGAGTCATTGCATTTTTGGGCATTTACATTTTTGAGTATAAATTTTTTACTAAAAATTAAACTAAATATAAGATAAGATATACATATAAATAATAAAATAAGATGAAATGTTAAAAAGATTAGTACATAGGGTGATTCTTCACGAATTTGTTTTTCATTTATTTTATTATCAGATAAAACAGAATAGAGTAAATTTTAATTTTTTGGTATTTCAGAATTTAATGAATTTATTGTAGAATTTGTTTTTGTTTCTATTAATTTTGATATGGTATTATTAATATTTTCTGTAGATTCTATTATAATAGATAAAATATTTTGATAAGAAGAATAAGAATATTCATCCTCACAAATTGAATTAATATTACATTCATTAAGTAATGAATTAGTTGTTTCTTGATTGCTATTATTCTCAATTTGAGTTTCATCCAATACTACTAACATAGAATAATTTTCTTCATTATTTATCGTTGGAGAATTATTGCTTTTATCTTGATTTTGTAATGGTATAGAAATAGCACTAATTGAGATTATGAAAAGTAGTAAAATAGATGTCATTAGTACTACATAAATCCTGGATTTGTCTTTTGGATGATTTATTTTTAATTTTTTAATAAGTATATAACATAAAGTAAAGAAAATAAATGAAGATAAGATTGAAAGTAATATTATTGTTAAAACTTCATCCATTTCTTTTCATCTCATTTAATTTTTTCTTAATTTTTTTTATTTCTTTTTCGTTATCTGATAATCCTTCAGCTAAATAACTGATTGTACTTTGATTGAATCTAGTTAATAACTCCCCTAATATACTTCCTACGATTGTTTTTTCTAATTCTTCTTTAGATAAAAGAGGAATATATATAAATGTTCTCTCATCATTATCTGTTCTTTCAGCAATAATTTTTTTATCTACTAATCGTTTGATAATAGTTCTAACGGTTGAATATGCTCTTCTTTCACCAATTTCTTCTAATGAATTTGAAATATCTCTAGCTGTTGCTTGTTTTTTATCCCATAAAATTTCTAAGATTTTATCTTCTAGTGGTCCTATATTTTTTATCATATTTCTATTTAATGAATGAAATAGCATTATTTATAGTTTGTCACACTACTCTATGTAGCAGGAATTTTATATTTTTTGAATAATTATTTTTATTATTAGTTTTTATGTAGAAAATACAAAAATTTAAATACACCATTTTGTATACTATAATTTGTAACGCTACACAATGTAACGTTTAATGGTGTAGATAAAGGGGAAAAATTTAAAAAAATAAACAAAATATGATTAAATTGTTTATTCCCCTCCCCCTAAAATTATCCTCCACAAAAATAGTAATCCCCTCTATCTGCACTTTTTTTGATTAATAACTACCATTGCATTTTTATTTTTTTATGATATTCATGATATTTAATAACAGTTGTTAAACTAAAGTTTTTATAAATTCATGTTTTTATACTATTTATTTTTCAGATTATTTATACCAAGAAACCATGTCTTTAACTATTTCATAAAGATTATATTTAGGTTTAAATCCGAGTTTTTTTATCGCTTTTTTATTACTTATTATTCTATTTGTTCCAAATGATTTTACTCTATAACGTGTTAATGATGGTTCATTTTTTGAAAGTGTTTCATCAAAAAAAGCAGTTAAATATGCTAGAAAATATGGAACATGTTTTTTTATAGGTTCGATTTCCATATGATTAGTTATTTCATTTAATAACTCTTTAACTGTACAGATAACACTTATAGCGTTGAAGATATCATTTTCTTCACCTTTTTCAGCTGCTAATCTTAAACATTGAACAACATCGCAAGGATGCACTAAAGATATATGCGTATTTCCATTTCCAATAAGTCGCATCTTATTTTGTTAAATTCTTTTCAAAAGGATTTTTACAGCATTACCACCAGCGCCTAAAACTAGACAAGGTCTAATTATTGAAACATTTAAATCAGAATATTTTTGTAGAACATACTCAGATTCAAGTTTTGTTTTATGATAATAATTAAATGGTTTTTTTTCATAATCCTCATCAATTTCTGCATTTGAATTAGGAAAACCATAAACACCTGCAGAACTGGTAAATATTAATCTTAGTACTTTTTTTTCTCTGCATATATTAGCAACATTAAGTGTTCCTTCAACATTTGCTTTGTACATCTCACTTTTATCACCCCAATCCATAGCATAAGCAGCATTATGAAAAACAAGATCGATTCCTTGAAAAGCATCTGCAATAGTTTCTTTTTTTGTTATATCTCCAAGAAAAATATCTATATCTTTATTTTTATAAGATGTTTGTCTTGTAAGTACCCTTACTTCGTAATTATTTTTTATTCGGTCTTCTAATAAATATCTTCCAATAAATCCTGTTGCTCCTGTAACTAAGACTTTCATAGGTTTATGAATATAGAGATACGTTCTTTAACTTTTTTTTCTAAATCGTAGTTAAAAATAAAATATTTACTTCTTAATTACCCTTATTTTCAGTTTTAAAATAATTTTTTTTCTTTGAAAAAATACTAAACCAATATTACTATAATTAAAAAAACCACGTTCTTACCCTTTTTTCTATTTTTTTTATTGGATAGAAACCCAAGAGGTAAAAAACTCCCCCACACATTTTTTACGTGAGTATCTACCCAATAATAAAAGATGTTGTTTTATAAGATATATATATTTTATGTTATAAAAAGTTGTTAAAAAAAGTTGTTTATAAAATAGCCTGTTGAAAAATTCTGAGTTCATTATAATTTTTCTAAACAGATGATCAAAATGGTTAGAGTTTATAGCAGATTCTGATGCTTGTAACGTCTTTGATGATTGTAAAAACATGTTCATCAATCTATTTTTCTCCAATAT
>JALHTX010000097.1 GCA_022866015.1 Thermoplasmatota archaeon | reverse complement strand
TCTTCGCCCCTCTCGAAGCGAAGGGAACCGATGCCCATCAATAACGCAGGGTTTATTCCGGTATTTGCGGTATCCCGGCCTCATGGCTTTATCCTCTTGAACGATATAACCCATGTTTGATTTTAATCTATATTTTCTTGGACCAGCTTTTTTCTTCTCATTAGAAGGTTCAATCATTGGTTTAAACCGGAATAAATTGTATTTTAGTATAGCAGCTCCAACGAAGACCGCAAAAATTGAAAGAGAAATAGATCCCAATGGGAATACCTCAATACCAAATATAGGCGGGAATATATTAGTTCCAAAAGTTAATATTATTACTATAAACGCTCCATAAAATATATGTGCAACTTGTTTTCTTTCAATCAAAGTTTTTGATTTTATGTAGCTACTTAAAAAATTAAAAGCCCCGAATATACTGGTAATCAAAAGCCATATAACTATAAAGTAAAATCTTGAACCAATAACTCGATACCCCCATTCACTGAATTGGACATCTTGCGTTGAAATAATTAAATTAAATATACAAAACAGTAGTATCCCAATTATATATATTCCAAATAATAGATATTTATTTCTTGCGAATATGGTTCTTTCTCGTGGGAAAACAAAAGATAAATGCAGAAGAGTTAAAGGTACAAAAATTGCACCAAGGTAAGCAATTCTACCCCATAATAACCCCTCTTCGTTATTACTTGAAAATCTAAGCATGGCTTCTCCTATAGAAAAAGCAACAGCAGATAATATAAATAAAGTAATAATCCTGTTTTGGATATTTTTTGTATTTTTATAAAAGACGTAAATACCAATTAACGCACTAAAAATACAAGCGATCAAAGCAGGTATCGCATACAAATTTAAATGCACTGTTTCGCTCCTCGTCAATATAATGTAATGATAAAGTAATGGGCTTTATATTTTATAGTTTTGTTTATTTGTCATGTTAAATTGTTTATAATAAGAAGAAAATAGATGGATATTTAATTATCTGGTAACATGTAAAATTACTTATGATTATTTCAATGTTATACTGGGTTAGTAATTTTATAGTAATTATTATGAACACGTTATAGTATAGTGAATTGGGGAGAGACATTATTACTTCCAAATATGACTTCCGAAAATTGTTTGCATCATCATCGATGATTCGTGATTATTTCCATAACATTTGGTCTAGTGTAATTGAAAAAGTAGATAGCATTAACATTTCAATTGAAGAGGCGCAAGAGTCTATAAAGGAACTTATTATCTACGATATTTTAGATGGTAGTCGTACGAGCTTAACCTCAAAACCATTTATAGAACCGAAAGATGATATACCACTGTTTTCTATCGCGCTTATACATACATTACGAGTTTTAGGTGCAAAATCATGCGTCATTATGATACACACCTCATATAATCGTGAACGAGGGGAAAAAGAATTAAAACGTGTTCTTGGCATAATAAGATCTGGCGCAGAGCTTGTTAAACAATATTCTATAGAACATGGTATCCGATGTAATTGTCTATGCATTAATAAAAATTATGAACTTATCGATCTACTAAAGGATATAGAACAGCAAACAAAGGAGGGGGTATTCAATGCGTATTTCCTATTTGATTATAATGAGAAATGGTACGTTACAGAAGATGGGTTCAATACTTTAAATTCATTGCCAGATATAAATGTCTATGTTAGACATACTAAATTCCAACCTTCTGGCGGTTGGATACCAGAAAAAATGAGTAAGTCTGCTTTTCTTTACTCACAGAATGGTACGGTGTACAGCAATTGGGAACCTGATGAACTTGTTGCATTGGTAACTATGGCGCTGCTAGCTAAAAAGTTCAATGAAGGTGAAGTGCTAAGTAAAGTATACTCTGGTAACGACGAAATCCAAAGTCGATATATTAAACGTGACCTTGATCTTTTCCAAAAAACGGTACAAATGAGATCACATCCAAGGAAATTATTTATGCTTGGATCCCCAATAGGTCCATACCAAATATACTATTAAATTAGTTAGGTTAGCATAGTATAATCAAGTAGTATCCTTCTAAAGATAGCCAAGGTTAAAAATGTTACTGATCTTGATTAACTATTAATCATCTGATTTTAAATATTATTAAGATCATTTCCTTTATCAAACATGAGTGATGTAATAATAATTGGTGGAGGACCGATAGGAAGTATCGTGGGCGTCTTATTAGCTAGAAAAGGTATAGATGTGTTAATCATAGAAAAGCAGAAACATCCACGATGGAAACCTTGTGGCGAAGGCCTATCAAGGGAAGGTGTAGAAATTCTTAAAAAGAATAATCTATACTCGCCAGTTAAAAATCTTTTTAAGAACATAAATAGCATTTCATTTAGCATTCTTGATACCTGCATAGCATTTCGTGAGTATGATACCCCCATAGCATATACATTGGATAGAGCAAAATTTGATCAAGCCTTGTTCTTATATGCAAAGGAGATGGGTGCAAAAGTTCGTGAAATTGAAAGGGTTAAAAATATAATAATTCTAGAAAAAGTACAAGTAAAAACACAGCATAACATCTATAAATCAGATGTTGTGGTAGGCGCGGACGGAGTGAATAGTATTGTAGGAAAAAAATTGTATCGGAATTGGGCAAGTAACGAAATTGGATTCACCAGAGTAGCTAGATATAGACTAGGGAATCCTCCTCAAACAATAAAATCAGATACAATGGAATATTACTTCATTGAAGATGGATACGGCTGGATTTTTCCGAGAAGGGAAAAAAAATATTTAGTTCTCAATATAGGAGTTGCCACGATTGATAGTTACAAAATTCAACGTTTATTCGATCAGTTTATAGGTACAGTGGAATCCACAAAAGGTATAAAACTTAGAGGACATGAAATTGATGGAAAACTCTGGGGGCACCTATTGCCTAAAGAGGGGCCATGCAGAGGAACTTATACAAATTCGACACTATTAGTCGGCGATGCAGGTGGATTTGTAAATCCATTGACTGGAGGTGGTTTAAAATATGGTACTCTTAGTGCAATTTATGCTGCAGAAACTATCATCAAATTTCTAAATAATGAAATTGAATCATTAGAAACATATAAAGATAAATGGCAGAAGAGCATTAAATCCATTTTTGATAAATCGTTAGAATTACGTAAGAAATTATATTTTATAGGTCCATCAGAACTACTTAAAAAAATACAAAGATATCCAAGGCTAAAGGAACAATTATTACAATCATTTACAAGAGAAACAATTTGCGAAAATAGATCTAAAACACAAAGCATGGTAGTCTAATATGATAATAAAATACATTTTTTTTGATCTTGGTGACACTCTTATAGACATGTCTATTTTACATAAAGCATC
>JALHTX010000096.1 GCA_022866015.1 Thermoplasmatota archaeon | reverse complement strand
CCGATGGTGGTGACACCGTTGCCAATGGTCACGGAGGTCAGGGATCTACACTGGTAGAATGCCCAGGATCCGATGGTGGTGACACCGTTGCCAATGGTCACGGAGGTCAGGGAGCTACACCCGCTGAACGCGCCGTATCCGATGGTTACTGTTGGATATCCACCTAATGTGGAGGGGATCGTGATCGCTCCACCAACACCAGTATACCCCGTGATGGTAGCCTCTCCATTACTCACAGAATAGGTATAATCGCCTTCCTGATCTGCGGACACCGCATCTAAATTTACGACAAATAAAGTTCCAATCAGCAGCATACAAACAAATATTTCAAATAACTTATTTTTCATAATACCGTTTAGCCTCCACATTAATATTAGCTGACATTGTTATTCAGCAATATCATTTAAATGTTAGGTATGATTACAATATCTTTAGATATTTATTATCTCCATTTTTTTTACCCAGATAAGGTCTGATTGCTTGGCTGAGATTGAATCTTACTTGACTTAGTTGCATAATATCCTATTAGTCCCCCAAGCCCTGCAAAAAGCATCGCCCAAAGTACTGCAAAAATTGCTGATCCTATATCTATGGACATTCCAAATATAATGTTAATTGGTATCGAGATTATTGCACATGTCGCTCCTGCTAAGGCTCCATGCGTTCCACCAAATTTTCTTACTCTTATACCAGCATATAACCCCCCAATAAACCATGATAACATTCCTACAAGAATTATTGCGACAGATATCGTAAAACTATCTGCATCCCAGAAAAAGAGACCCATAATAAATCCAAGAATCGCTGAAACGACAAATGCAATCACTCCACCAACAATGATCCGATTCCATTCTAGGTTACTCTCGATTGTATTATTTCTATATACAACTGGATTATCTGGCATTGTAGCACAAAAAGATCCTGCACCTACATCCTGTCCATTGTTCTCCAATTTTTTCTCCACCATTTTTTTATCTCCCTTCCGTCATCGTTGATTGTTTCTCACCATTAACATTACCAGTGACTAAGCCCTTTAGCAAAGCATATACCCCTATCAAGAAGAGAATTGGCGGATAAAAAAAGATGAGACCAACAAATAATCCTCCTACAAACCATACCGTGGCTATACCAATCATTATCATCCCGCCGATAACCCCTTTTTTAATTCCTGCTTTCTCTAGGCTAAAAAAACCCTTGTCTTTCTTTACTAATTGTTTTTCGCGGCTGCCTTTTTCCCCATACAATTCTTTTTCCATTTCTTTTTCACCTCTAATTCCAATGAGAGAGTAAGGCTGATCCTTAATATACGAAATTTGGAGCTAGATTTTGTAGAACCGGGAAAAAAAACTTATCTACCAACAGTCTGTGAAGTAACATTTTATTAATGTCTCATACAAAAAACTCATGTTTAAACTGTGAAAAATATTTGATATGTTCGCACCAAATGACCCCCCTCCAATTACTTAGCTACTGGTTTCAATTAGATTTTATTTAGAGAAATATATTTTTCGTCTCCCTTTCTTCTCAATTTTAATCATACCAGTTTTTTCTAAATTTAATAAATTATAACTAATATTTTGTTGTTTTATACTGAGAGATTCACTAATTTCAGATTGCGTAGATCCCGGATGACTACTAATATAATCAAAAATCTCTTGCTGAACAGAATTTAATTTAATAAATTTCTCGCTGGGTATAGGAGGGATTTCTTTTTCTACTGATGGCATCATATAAAAAAATAAATGAAATCCTTTTTTTTCCATTTTAATTGCATTCTGTTGTATCATTTTCTGAGCATGCCAATACAGTTCACCATTACTAATGTTGCATGATTTTTTAAGTTCATTATAAGTCACTGGTTGATTTTTTTCAATGAATTCATACATACTATGTCTTTTCTCATTCTGTTGCAAATCATCTATATTTTTAAAACGAGTGAATAAGGGACCAAACAAAGCTAAAAATGATAAAAATTTATATTTCCCAGTTTCCGTAATTACAAAGAATAATACAATTGATGTTCCTGCAATAGTACTGACAGCTACAGCAACCGGTACAATAGAAAATTCATCTTCTGATGATGATACAGAGATATCATCAAACCATGTGATACCATCTCCACTATGAAGTGTAAAATAATTAATATTATTTTCAAAATTTTCAGGTTTGACACTAGCATTACCCTTATATTCATTATTTATCCACCAGTAAATCTGAATAGTTGAATTTGAAATCCAATGATATTTTATTTTAACAAAATACCATGTATCACCAGTAAAATTTCCAATAGCTCTATCTGCAATATATGTTGTATTACCCTCGTTAGAAAATATAAATAATGGTCTTTGATTTGTTGTCCATGACGCACCAGTGTGTAAACTTACTGTAGCAATAGTATAATGGCACGAACCAGGTACATGTTTTCCTACTTTAATCGCAAATTCAAAAATATAAGAATTACCAACCTTATTTGAAAGATTTAAATATCTATGAGTTACAGCCTCCCAACAACCTCCATATACTCCTTGAAGTCTTAGACTTTTATCACCACTGTAGCTTTCCTCATTGGTAATATAGTTACCTGATGCCCCAGCATTTCCGCTTCCAACCCAAGTATCCGGAAATACATTCACAGAATATCCTTCAAAATCATCGGACCACGTAGGAATTTTACTTTCAGTTTGTTCAATAGCCTCGATTAATGGAATAGTCAAAATGAGAGAAATGTAACATAATATAATAAGAAATAATAACTTCCTATTTCGTTTCTTATTTATATTTACAACCTCCCCTAATTAATATCAGATGAAATTGTTAATCTGTATTTGGAATATCCTTAAAAACATATCCTTAGAACAATTTGTCGATGTTCATAAAATGAATGATTAATAGAACAGGTATTTGCTGGTGTTATTCTTGATAGATTATTCGTTAATGTTTTTTGAACAGAGAATTTTACTAACATAATACTACTAATCATTTTGAGTCATTAGCTCTCAAGAATTAGAGGATTTTATATAAATATAGATTTTAT
>JALHTX010000013.1 GCA_022866015.1 Thermoplasmatota archaeon | reverse complement strand
GCATACTATTATAATTAAAACCCGCGTGTGTAAAATCAGAACTTGCGATAATAACTATCTTTTCATCTGAATCTTTTATTATATTTGCAAGTATATTTCCTACTTCTTGTGATGTTTTTATATCTTGCATACCCATGCATATAGGAACAAAATTAAAGTTTTTATTTCCCACAAGATACTGTAAAAATGGTAATTGTACTTCTATGCTATGCTCGTATTTATGAGCATTTTCATCCATATCTATTATATCACGTCTTAGTTGTTTTGCAATTATTTCATTTATTTGAGTTGTTCCAAACGGTGTCATCCATTCGCCTTCAGTCATTATCGATACACCAGAGCCCATACCTGTATGGTTTGGTCCCAGTATTATAAAAGTATCTGCAAAACCATGTTCTGCAAGAAATTTATATGAATGAGCAGCTATTGATCCTGAAAAAATAAAACCTGCATGTGGAACTATTATTCCTTTTATCTTTTTCTTTGTACTTTTTACTTTTGGAATTTCGCCAGGTCCTCTAAAATCGGTAAAACATTTTTCTATTGTTTGTCTTAAATCTATTTCATTTGCATCATAGAATTGACCTGCAACAGTGGAATGTCTTATTTTACTCAAAGACTTTAATTCCTCCTCTATCAATTACTGTATATTTATTTTATTGATTAAACTTTGTCCGCAAAAGATATAAATATACTTGATGAATTCGGTTTTGCAAATTAGAGTGGAATATCTATGGAAACTGTCTGTCATATTGAGATAATTAAAGATGGACGAGACTTTGTTGCCAGAGCTCATCTTTCAAATGGTTCTATCAAAGAATATCGTCATCAAGTATTCGAAGATGTCCTTACTGAGATGGTAATAGATTTACAAGAGGAGCTTGCTGAATAAAAAAAGATTATATATTTACAAAAAATAATACAGCTATAAAAGCAATTATCATAATCCATAAAAATAAAAGTGTTAATTTTTTCTTTTTAAGCATTGCTTGATATTTTTGTTTACATTCATCCGAACAAAGAGTTTCAGAGGTTGGAATTGCCTTCATACATATCATACAGTGGTTGTGTGGTGGTATTGTATTTGCCATAATAATCAAAGATGGTAAATGTTCTTATAATGTAAATATTTTTTCATATAAAATTTTTAAATTTCACCTGTTTCTTTACATATTTTTCTAAAAATGGGTATAAACTTATCTATAACTTGCTTTGTCACATGAGGCATAAAAACTATTCTTGCTGCTGAAAGCTTGTCTATTTTGTTTATTTTATAGCCTTGTTTTGTTAAAAGATCAACAATTTTTGCAGGATTTTTTAATTTTATTGCAATAATATTTATCGTAGGCTGTGTAACAAGTTTTAAACCGATTTCCTCGATTCTTTTAACAGTATAAAACGTGTTATTCATACATTTTTCAACAAGATTAGTATAACCTTTTACGCCTAAATATTCTGCAACAGCATAAGCTGCTGCCACTGGTGCTGCAGAACGAGTGGCAAGAATACCAGGTTGTTTGGGGCTACTAATATATGGTGTATCAACACTTATTTTTTCAAGCCATTCTC
>JALHTX010000095.1 GCA_022866015.1 Thermoplasmatota archaeon | reverse complement strand
ATAATTGTTGGTGAGATTCGTGGACGTGAAGCATATGTTTTGTTTCAAGCTATGTCTACAGGCCATACAACATATAGTACAGTGCAAGCAGATATTGTAAAATCCTTGATTCATCGTCTTGAGGATAAACCTATTGAGATTCCACGCGTAATGCTTCAAGCATTAGATATTGTATCTATTCATTTTTCAACAAATGTTAAAGGAAAACATGTACGTCGTTGTAAGCAAGTTATTGAAATTATTGATATTGATCCTACAACTAAGGAGGTTTTGACTAATGAAGTATTCCGCTGGGATCCAATCGAAGATAAGTTCATTTATACCGGTAAAAGCTATGTTTTAGAAAGAATCAGAACCAAATTGGGTATGTCAAAAGAAGAAATTACTCATGAAATTAGACAAAGAACTGAGATTTTGGAGTGGATGCAAAAAAATAATTTAAGAACTTTTAAAGAAGTTGCAAAAGTCATATCCCGGTATGCAGAAAATTCTGATGATTTTTTAAAAAAACTTAAAGATGCAAATAAAAAAGAAAATATAATAAAAAATTCTATATCAGACGATAGTAAAAAACCTTCAATCACAAAAGTTGAAATTGTCGAAAAAATAGAAGAGCCTATTGATAATGATTTATCATATATAGATGCATTTAAAGAAGTATCTTTTATAGATAAGGATATTGCAAAAATTTTGTTTGATAATAAAATTAAATCAATTGAAGATTTAAAAAATAGTTCTTATAATGAATTAATTAAAATTAAAGGTATAGATAAAAAAACAGCTAAAAAGATAGTAAAAGAAGTTGAAAAAATGCAGAATAAATCTAATTTAATAAAATTAATAGAAAGGTGGTGAGTAAAATAAATGCCTATTAATAATTATCAGAAAATGTGTTATCGTAAGTTTAGAAGTACTGCTGAAAATATTGTGAATGATAAAATGAAGCAAAATTTAGAAAAAGCACATATTGATATTAGACCAGATGCTTATCTTTCGTATGTATGGATGAATACTATTTTAGCTGCAGTTGTTTCTTCTATTATTTATATAAGTTTATTAGTTTTTCTTAGACCGTTTTTTATTTTAACTTTACTATTACTCTCTATTCCTATTTTAACTACTATCCTTGTATATTTTTATTTTATGAGTTACCCAGGTATTAAAGCAAAAGCTCGTGGGAAAAAAATAGATATGCATCTTTCTTATGCCTTGAATTTTATTTCTGCAATGTCCTCCGCAGGTATCACCCCAACAGAGATTTTTAAAAGTCTTTCCAAACAAAAAATCTATGGAGAAATAAGAGAAGAATCATTATGGATATATAGAGATGTTGGTCTCCTTGGCAAAGATATTATATCTGCGCTTAAAGCTAATATAGAGCGGACTCCTTCAGAGAAATTTAAAGAGTTTTTGCAAGGTGCAATTATAACTATTCAGTCCGGTGGTGCTTTAAAACCATATTTTATGTCAAAGGCTGAACAATATTCTCGTGAGAATCGTATAGCTCAAAAGCAACTTCTTGAAAGTCTTGGGATTATGGCAGAGGCATATGTTACAGCAGCGGTAGCAGGTATTTTGTTAATCATTATTATAATACCTCTTATGATGCTTATTTCAAGTGCGGATAGTAGTCAGCTTATTATCATCTATATTTTTTCTTTTATCGTTATTCCTCTAATTAATATTAGTTTTGCTTTTGTTTTGGCTTCAATGTCTCAAAGGGTGTGAGAAAAAATGGATGAAAATAAAGAGAATGTATCAAAACTTAGTAAGATAAAACGTATGACGATAACTGGTGAGCTTAACCGTTTTATTATCTACATAACTATTGCTTTTTTTGTAGTTTTTTTCATTATTTTAGCAATTCTATCTACTGAACCTTTAGGTTTAATAAAACCACTTAAATTTGGGAATGTAATTCTTGGTACAAATATTGATTATCTAGTTTTAGCAGTTATCATCTCAACTGGTATTTTTGGTATTTATAATTTATTGCGTGAGCGAAAGGTGCGTAAAATTAATGAAAGGTTTCCAGATTTTATTAGGGATCTTGCTGAATCTCGTCGTGCTGGTATGACTTTTACAAAGGCGATAATATATTCATCAAAAGGTAATTATAGTCTACTTACACCAGAGATTCAAAAAATTGCTCAACAAATTTCATGGGGCAATAGTGTTGAAAAAGCACTAGACTCTTTTGCAAAACGTGTTAATACTAAACTTATTAAACGAACTGTAACTTTGATTAACGAGGCAAGTCGTAGTGGTGGAAATGTTGCAGATGTTCTTGATGCAGCATCTAACGATGCAAGAGAACTTAAATACATGGAATCTGAGAGACGTGCAGGTATGCTTTCTTATGTTGCAGTAGTTTACGTTAGTATGGTTGTTTTTCTTATGGTTATCGTTATTTTATGTAAAAGTCTGATTCCAGCTATGCTAGGTTCAGGCCATGAGGGTCTTTCATCTGTGATGGGTGGTTCTGGAAGCATTACTCAATACGATATGACATTAGCATTTTTTACAGCAAATATAATTCAGAGTGCTGGCATGGGCATTGTAACTGGTGTATTTGAAGACGGAAAAATTATAGCCGGTGTTAAACATATATTTATTATGGTTTTTCTAACATGGTTTATTTTCAAGTTTTTTGTTGGAGGAATATAATAATAAGGTTTTGTTTAATTTAAAATAGATATATTGATGGATGGGATGTATAATGAATTTAAGGAAAAGAAAGGATGGCAGTTAGCTCTGTTATCTTAATTCTTATATCTTTTTTACAAGTATTTCTACTCTTTTTTATTAGCAGTTTTTTTCTTAGTTTTAGTTTTTAAAGAGGATTTCTTAGAAGATGTTTCTTCTTTCTTTTTACTAGTTTCTTTTTTAGGTTTTTCTTTTATTTCATCCTGCTTTTCATCTTTTACTAGTTTTTTCTCTGTTTCTTTCTGAGCGGTTTCTTCTTTTTCTTTGGTAGGTTTCTTCTTTTTGATTTTCACATCACCATCAGCTGTTGGTGTAATATCATAGTCTTTTGAACTATCAGTTTCTCCTTCGCCTTCACCCGTTTCCTCTTTTCTAAGAATTGGTTCTTTCTTTTCACGTTCTTCACGTAAAAGTTCACGGCGAGATTTTTTAAATTCAAGTTCAGGTAAATATGCTTCTACTACGCCATCTTCAAATTTTACTGCTTTAACACGTACTCTAGTAGCCATGTTATATTTACCATGAGACCATAAAGAGTTATTTAGTGAATCATCAATCCAGATTTTTTCTTCTTCAACTTTCATATGTCTTGTAAGATATTTTTTAACACGTTTAATTGCAGTTGGTGCTGCTTTTGAAGATTTAAAACCTGTTTTTTTAAGTGGTATAATATATATTTTTTCAATTTCTTCTGCCATAAATATTCAAACCTCTGTTTTTTAGCTTTTTTTAAGACTGTTTCTACGCCAGTTTCGTGTGTTAGGATGACGTGTGAAGCGTCTGTTAGTTTTTATCATAATCCATGCAGGTACACGCCTGTTACTTTTTTCTGCTTTGTTAAGACGAATTTTTTTTGGAAGTGATTTATGAGTCGACATATTTTTTCTATCCTCTTTTAATTTTTATATCATGTTTTTTAGGAAGTATTTTT
>JALHTX010000094.1 GCA_022866015.1 Thermoplasmatota archaeon | reverse complement strand
TACCATTCTGTAAAATCAATTGCAACATCGTATCGTTTCCGTATATCGAAGGTGTTAGCTTGCCGTGTCATCTCCCAGACAACCTCAAATAAGGTGGTAAACATTCGATGTAGGTCTTTGTAATTCGTATAGTTTTTCAGATGATACAATAAAGTGTCTGCATCGGGATTATTCTCGCCTCGCAACTCTTTGTATGTTTTGCTTCCATTTTCAGCGAAGTCTTTGGTCATCCCCATGTGGATCATGAGGTCGATAAATTGTGTTTTCTTGTAGATGGTATTGTTTTTCAGATTAAGATTGATGAATGGTGAGAATCGTTTCTTGAAGAGTCGGCAGACCTCCTTGGTTTTATCGTTCTTCTGCAAGTACAGGTTTCGTTCTTTAGTTTCTTTATATGGTTTCTGAGGTTCTAAGGTTCTTACATCAAGGAGAATACCAAACTTTTCTGAGATCTCTTCAATTTTTGATGCAACATAGTCGATGGTTTTTTTTGTTTCATTATTAAGGATATGGTTTATGAAATAACTTATAGTGGTCTGATCTGGAGTTACACTAAAACCTAGTTTAAACTTATCAGCAGGATGCCTTTTCAAATATCTAACTAACCTTGTTTGAAATCTAAACCCTTTTAACTTCTGGAATAAAACAAGTTTGACAAGTGATTCATATGGAAACTTTATCTTCCTATATTCTTGGTTTCCAAATATAGATGCATTAAAACTTTTGAGATAGTCCGCTATAGAAATATTCTTTTTTTCTTTGAATTGTTCGAATGTTTTATAAATCTCCAGTTCTATATTTTTTCTGGAGATGTTTGGACTGCTTGACCGCATTCAATGTCTCCTGCTTGAGGGAGTCCTAAACTCCCTTCGGCAATTATAATATTAGGTGCCTAAAATATATACCTTACACACTATTTATACTTTTCGGCACCTAAAAGTTTATAATGTACTTTTTTCTTATACACCTCATAATATGAGATTGCAAAAACAGTTGTCACGGGTAGTAGATGATAAAGAATACGCAAAATGGATTATTGTGATCCCTCCCTCTACAATTGAAAAAATAGGATGGAAAGAAGTAGAATGGCTAAAAGAGGAAATTCAAGGAAAAAATCTCTTGATCAAACCTTTGAAAAATAAAGAAATTGAATTTTTAACCTCAAAAAAAGAGGTAAAAATATCATATGAAGAATTTAAAAGAAAAATTGAATTTTCATTAAAAAACAACCCGTCGGGGCTCACCTGGACCGAAATTAAAAAGATTGAGAATTTTCATCAAAAAGTTCCTAATAATAGGTGGGTAAAAAAATTAGAAGAAGATATTCATTTAATTAGAATACGAGATAGAAATAGAGGAATTATATGGCGGTTAAATCAAAAAATAAAAAATCTTTAGGCGAAAGTATATGTTATTAGATATAAATAAAATAGATTTAAATAATAAGAATCCTAGATCAAATATTTCTGATATAGAATTAGATAATTTAGCAGATAGCATTAGACAACAAGGTATTATTGAACCAATAGTCGTACGCCCAAATGGTGCTAGATACGAAATTGTTGTGGGTGAAAGAAGATATAACGCTGCAAAAAAAGCGGGTTTAGATAAAATTCCTGTTATTATTAAAGAATTAAATAATACTCAAGTTATCGAATGGAATTTAGTAGAAAACATACAAAGAGAAGATCTAACCGATGTGGATAAAGGAAAAACGATTTTAAATATGATGGAGGAATATCCTGAAAAATATCCTAATATAACTGCAGTTAGTAAGTCGCTGAGTATATATCCAGGTCGTATCTCACAGTGGGTGGCTACGGCAAAAAATTTAACACCTGAAGTACAAAGAATGGTTGTTCCGCCTACTGCCACAGGTCACGGTAAAAGATCTGCGGGAAAAATATCTGGGTATACAGCTAGAGTTATAGCTACTAAAATCAAAGATCCAGATAGACAAATAAAAGTAGCAAAACAGCTTTCTGAAGGAAAATTTACTCATAGGGAAGAACAGAAGATACTTTTTTCTGTTGCTAAAGAACAGGAAAAAAGTGTTGATGAAATCTTTAAAGAATTTGAACAAGAACCTGCTGAAATCCCATTCCGTTTATCGCATATGCAACCGATACTCGATGGAATAAAAACACAAACAAGTAGGAAATCAATTGATCCTAAAATAAGAGAAGGAACAATAATAAGAGCTAATCTTTGGCAACCAGCTTTTGCAGATTTAATTGTTAAAAAAATTGAAAAGAAAAAATTGGGGGATTTTACAGAAAAAGATGCCAAACGAGAGGGCGGATATACACTTGAAGAGTTTAAAGAAGTATGGAAAAATCTACATGGAAAATGGGATCCAGATGAAGTTGTAAATGTAATTATTTTTGATAAAATTAAAAGGTAAAAATGAAAAAAGAACGATTGTTGGTATTGGGAAAGGCATGTCCAATTATTAGCAAAAAATATGAACATTTAGTTTGTATTGCTGGAATTACTGATGGAGGAGAATGGCGAAGAATATATCCCGTACCATGGGAAGTTTTTTGGAGGGGACAAGATACACGTTTTAAGAAAAAAACATGGATAGAATATGAATTGGAGAGTGTAGATCCTTCGGATCATAGACCTGAAAGCAGGAAGGTAATCTCACAAAGTATACGGCAGATGGACGAATCCAGTTTCGCCGAAATTAAAAATATCCTCGATCAGAAACTTACCTCATTAGAATATCTTGATAATAAAAAACAAACTGAAATTTCATTAGGTGTAATCAAACCAATAATAACAGGTTTTGTTGCAGATGATAATACACATTATCTAGAACTTTTAGAAAATCAAAAACAACAAACACTTTTTGGCGATAGCGTCATACTAATAGATTTACCTAAAAAGGAGTTTAGATATAGATTTAATTGTTCAGGTTCCAATGATTGTAGCGGACATGAAATGCTATGTATTGATTGGGAATTGGGTGAATTATACAGAAATTGTGAAAATTATCGAAAATTGGGTAAATATCCTGATGAAAAAACTGTTTTAGAAAAAGTCAAACAAAGAATGTTAGATGATATGAACAAAAAACCTGAATTATATTTTATCGTTGGAACGCATAATCGTTGGGGAACGTATATGGTAATATCTATAATTTATCCAAAGAAAGCTAACGGTTTTTGAAAAATGAATAAAGAGTTAAATAATATTAAATGATTCATAAGTATGAGACAAAGAATGGAGCACTACGAATATAGCATAATGGATAAAATGCGACTTAAAAAACATAGTCTTCTTAAAATTGTTAAGAGAGATTTTGAAAAACCTGATGGTATAAAATTTATCTGGTCTATCGATGGTAACGAAGAAATAATAAATCCCAAAAAATGATTTAAAAACTAGCTATAAATCAATTCATTTTATTTTTAGTGTTTCTTCTATCCATTTACAATATTCACAATTATCGCTATGTTTTGGCATAGGTCCATTTAACACATTGTATGCCTTATTCACCAATCCCTTTGCATGTGATGGGTCTGTTTTCACTTCAATAACTGTGCAATGAATACACATCCCATTATGCAATTCACAATCATCAGGATAATAGAATGCCAGATATGCTTTATTGGTTGTCTTGTAACCCATTGCTTTTAGCAGATAGGAATAGACATTCAATTGTAGCTTATAAGAAGAATGAACATCCTCAGGAGCCTTAGATTTTGTTTTATGATCAAATGCTACAATGTTGTTATCTTCAAGTTCAAAATAATCATCTGGACGACCCATTAAAGTAATCCCGTTGTCTTCTGTATATGTTAGAGTCTTCGGCATATCAATAGCTAAACGACCTGTAATCTTTCCTTGGATTATCGGTGGCAATTCATTTAGTTCCCTATACTTGTTGAAGTATTTTTTTATGATGCTGTCCATCTTTATCGGTATCGAGGACATCGGTCCAGAAGGGCGCTTAATCTTCTTTACCTGCGATAGCCAAAAACATCGAGGGCAATCTTCAAGCAAGTTCAAGCTTGACGATGATAGTTTGTATTCCATCTTAATTCCTTTCCTTAAAAAGAAACAATATCCAGAATTTAGAATTTTACCTACAGAAACTATTTAATTTTTAAACATATTGGATAATATGTGGCATACATGAATAAAAAATTATTTGGTCGAGATAGTGATATGAGATCTACTTTTTTAAAGTATGATCCTTGTGTTACTGGCCAGTATTGTACTGTGGAATGCAAAGATTGTATGGTTTCATTAATTAGCGATAGATTTTTAGGAGAAAAATTTGCAAAAGAAGTTCTTTCTAAAAAATTTGGTAATACAAAAAACTTGTTTACTTATGTTCTTATTGCAGATACTATAGGATGCAATCTGAACTGTTGGTTTTGCTATGCATGGAAATATCTCAACATGAACGATGCGCAGAAAATCAAAACATGTTTTTTATCTGCAGAAGAACTTGCAGAACAGTTTGCTTGTAAGATAAAAAAGACAGCAGATTTGAATCATATAAAAAGCCAAATAAAAGAAAAAATAAAGTATACAGACCAAGAGCGAGAAAAAATACTAAGGCATGTTGATATGAACTTACCTTTTAGTAGAATAAGAATCTCAGGAGGAGAGCCACTATTTTCAAATAGTCATGTTCTTCAAAACTATAAAGAATCAGAGGATTTGATAACACAGACTATTCCTTATTGGATTGATTTTTTTGAAGCGTTAGACGGAATGGTTGGACAAATTAAACACGATCGGTTAATCAATATTGCTACTTTTGATTCAAATTGGCAGAATTTAGAATATCCTGTCTGGTTAACAGAGGCAGATGATAGAATTATGATTAGGTTCGATACAAATGGTCTTATTTTTGGAAATAATAAATATACAGAATTTTTTTACTCAGAGTTATTTCGCTTGTTCAAAGAGAATAAATTAAACAATATTAATATACAAATTGATTACTCTTTTAAGGGATCTACCACAAAGGAATATAAGTGGTCCCAAAAAAAAGACTTACCAACAACTTCTGATAACAATGATAAAAAGGTAGACCTTGTAACACATCCGCAAGTCAAAGGTTATACAAATATAATTAACAACATTGCTGAATTAACCAAAAAAGATAAGAATTTCAAAAACTGTGTTTCAGTTACCGTTGAAAAAGGCATTGATCACGATCGTAATAACAAACTATGGCTTTATTATCCTCAAGCACTAGATTGGTATAAACTTTCATCCAATCTTGGATTTGTTTTCTCCGATGTTGAAAACCGTTTTGATCTTAGTTTTCATTGGAATTTTTCTGCTAAAGTATATCGATATACAAAAAGAGGAGGAATGATAAAACTCCTTGATGGCTCCGAAAACGTGGATGTTAACTCAGCATCTATTGCTGAGATGACGGACTTCAGGAGAGAGCACATCAGTTCCGACATGTACATGACTCTTGTTTATCCTGTAGATCATCCGATTAAAGTACCTAAAAAACCTCAAATAAAAAGACAGATGCAAATTTCAGCATCGGAACAAAATTTTTGGATTATAACGGGTTCAGAAGAAAACCTACGATATGGTGTAAAACATAGTTTATGGGGTGTAGGAAAAAAATATGAAGAATTATGGACACAACTTAAAAAAGATGATTTTGTGTTTTTCTATTGTACGCGTCCCGTTAGTGGCATTGTTGGATATGCAAAATTTACGCATACTAAGTTTGATCCTAAACCGCTTTGGCCTAATGAAAATCCTGAGAAGGAATCTAAGTATCCTCTGCGGATTAATTTTGAAACTACTTACATTACCCAAGATTGGCATCGAGAACGAATACCAATATACGAAACAGGAATCAGTTATTATGGCGGGTTAAACTATGTTGAACCAGATAAAAAACAAGTTCTTGTTAAGAAATTAAAAGTTGATGTTTGAATTATTGTACAAAATTTAAAAAAATGATAAGAAGAAAGAATGGAGAAACTATACAAAATATAGAAATGTATTTAATTTGTTGTAAAATATAACCAAAAAATCTGTTTTTCAAAATTTTTTTATTTTATATATCTTAGTAGTTGGTTTTTTAAAGGAAAAATATTACATATGTCTAATTTATTACGGATTGATTTAATATGGTAAACCAAACTTATAGTAAAATAAGTATTGATGCAAAACAATTATACATTGATTTAATAAAACTTTTAAAAGTACCAGGCCCTACTCAGGCATGTGTAAAAATTTCAAAAGATGATCCTAGGGTAACAGAAAATTTTCCAATGGAGAAGGCTATTTTAAAAATCATAAAAAAACTTAATGAAGAAAACGATGTAAATTTACAGATAATAAGACATAATGGAAATCTATTGATAGTTAGTGGAATGAAAAAATATGACAAAATCAGAGAGAGTGATGAATTAACTCCTGATGAATGCAAGGATATTAAAAATATTCAAATTGTATTAGGAGCACATCTTGATGAAATTTCATATATGATTACCAAAAAAAAGGAAAAAAAATCATTAAATGAAAAAGCATGGTATGTTATTCCTCTATGTGCACCTCCTCAATTATTTAGAGGAAAATATGAACATAATAGTGATAAAACAAAACGTTTTAGGGAAGTATTGAATCCAGATGTTAAAATTGTTGGATTTAGAAATAAAAAATTTGTAACTGATATTGGATTTGGGATATGTTATAAAGCAGATGAACTTATTGAAGATAAAATAAAAAGTTTTGATGAAGAAGGTGAAATTAACAAAGTTGTAATAACTCGGAAATGGAAACAAAAATCACATTTTTTATTAAAGGTAATAAAAGAGATTAAACCGATTAAGGAAGGAGATATTGTTATTCAAGATTATGGTGAATGGAAGAATAATTCAAAATTTGATAACTCTAATCAACTCATTTTTTCAAAAGCACTTGATGATAGAGTAGGATGTATTGCGACAATTTATGCACTTAAGGAGTTATCAAAACAGAAAATTAAGTCAAAAGCAATATTGACAAGTGCTGAAGAGGGTGTACCTAAAGATATATCTTGGGGAAGACTAATAAGACCTACATATGAAAAATTTTGTCGGAAAGATGGTATTACTCTTATATGTGATGGGGTTGATGGAGCTCGTATGGATGAATTTGAAGAAGAAAATAACGTGCTGTCTAAAGCAATTATTGTCCCTTATACTTCTGCAGGTAAAGGTGGTGGGGATATTGGTCTTTTTTCAAGATTTAGAGATAAAATAATTCCTGAGTTATATAAAATCTATGGTGAAGAAATAGCGGTTACTTCGACAGATTATGCAAGCAGAAGTTATGATATAAAAATAATGGATGATTGGACTACAATAGGTTTTATTCAGTGGAGTTGCGGGGAACCAACTGATCCTCAATCTATTTGCCACAATAAAGAGACTGTAAGTTTGCAACAGATAATAAACATAATAAGAACAATGTGCCACTCATTCAAAATACTTTCTTGTCAATAAAGAATTATATATCTCATTTATCAATCAGATATAGCATATACGAATTTTTTTTGAATCTCTTCTTTTTTTAGAGAATATTTATGCTCAATATCTGTAATTTTATTTATTAGTTCAACTATTTTATCTTCGTTATCTGTTTCTGTTACTAACATATAGGCTTTTCTATCATATTGCTGTTCATCTCGTCTACTCATATCCCATGTTTCAAAACGCAATTCTGGTAAATCTTCAATACTAGAGCGAATCAAATCTCTTTCGATCTCATTTTCAGGTTGGGGATTTACTTTTTTATAAATCATGTGTAGTTTATATGTTAGTGGATTACTTATTTTTTCATAAGTAAATATTCTAATACCCATCTCTTTATATTTATTTTTAATTTTTTCCAAATCTGAATGTTTTACACTAGAAGTAACTTGTTTCTTAGGCATTTAATAAACTCCCCCTATTAATATTAGACAGATTATATGGTATTAACACATTTAAATATTTTTCCATATAAAAAGTACTCATTTAGCTGCCTCCCCAAACAGCACATTTCATCTCATTTTCCTCCAAATATTTTATATTTTACTCTCCTTTTTTTGTATAATCGTCCAGTACCACACAACACCTGGATTTACACCATAAACCAAATATGAAAACCATAACCATATCTAGCCTATGATTATATGTTTTCAATTAGGTGTGTCCTCACTGGATCCTCTTAAACTATATCTATTTAAACCTTTATAAAATTTTATAAAATATTAAATACACTAAATTTGGCAATTTTTAAAAAATATTGATTTTTAATGGCTTTGCACGTTTAATCCATTTTGTACGTAAATTCAAGGTTCTGCATGTTTATTCTGTGTTTTTACCCTATTTTAAGTATAAAACTCCTGTTAAAACAAGAAATTTTTCACCTAAATTACATTGAAAATTCTCATAGGATTTGTATTAATTAAAGTTTTATGGTAATAAGGAATATGGAATGGTGGTATAGGGCTTAGATTTTCTGGTCGGGCAAGTTCTTCTCTAGTTTGCCAACCAATTAAATAACATTGATCACCGATGTTGTATGTACGAATAAAGTAAGCTTGTACATAAATGTCTCGAAGCTGTTGAGGATAGGCTAATATATTTAATCGTCTTATAAGCCTATCAATGTTTTTTCTAACTTTGTTAATCCGATATACTTGTGTACAGGGTCAGGAATAGATGAATCTAACTCCATAAATAAACAAATCTAATAAACTGATATAATTGTGTCGATGACTGTAACTTTTTATCCGAACTTTATTAGTGGTTGGTTTTTTAAAGAAAAAGATGTTAGGAAAACTGTAAATTTGATGAAATAGGAGAATATTTGCTATGCATAAAATAAAAAAAGGTTTTGATATGGATAAGTTAAGAAGGCTTTTGAGAGAATTAGCAGAGACTAATAAAAAGGCCAATAGTATCACAAAAAAGCTTGAAAATGAAATATTGAAATTAAAAAGAGATTATTTGATGAAGTCTACATTAATTCAATTTTCAAAATGGTGTAATACTAGTCCACCTTATTCTGGCGAATCGAAAATAGGAGGTCAGCAGGTAGCACGAAAAATTAGTATGTTAATATTTGGTAAAATCATAGCTAGACTTGATTAAAAGTGAAAAACCCATGTTTATTATTGTTTTGTTTTTCTCGTTTTTCAACATCTTTTTATCCTAATTATAATGGATGGTTGGTTTTTTAAAGAAAGAAATATTCATTAATTATTATTAGGATGAATAAATATTTTTATAAATAGTAAATATTATTAATAATAAATTTATTTCAATAGTTATGATTTAGGGGAGGAAAATACGAAGAAAAACCAATTATTTGTTTTTTACGTCATAAATATTTTTGTAATATTGTCGATTGGTCAGGCGGTTATCGCTAATAATCAAACCCTTACCGAAACAGATTCACTGGAGCATATCAGAGATTTCATACGAGGAGTAAAAATTGATTTTACACCGCCCTCGGTTGTACTAAATTCAGGATCATACTTCGTATTGAATGTAACATTAACACGAACGAGAATACGTCCAATGATATTTTCCATTGTTGTTTTCATGAGATTAAAAGATGAATTTGACAGAGATCATGTTGTACGGATTGGATCAAAACCGTATGTTTTTTTTCCAGTAAATAATGAATCAATTGCAGTGTGTATCCCTTGTATAACACAACATGAAATAGCTTCAGACGTATCCTGTTTGTTTTCTGGATCAACATCAAAATTGAATTTATTTAACGGAAGTATCGGTGTTCAAATAAATAAAGGGTCCCGATGGTATATTGATGATATTATCTGGAGAAAAATATTTTCAACAGAAAAAGGTAATGGAGAAATGTGGTCCCAATGGTCAAATGAACAAACTACACAATTTATTTCTTTTTTAGAATTAATCTGCCCACAGTGGAAAAACACGGGTACATTATTCAAATTTCGATTAATTTCAATATTATCTAATTTGGGGATTAAAGATTTCGACATCTAGTATTTAAAACATATAGATTTTTTATTAAACCAGTGCAAAAATAAAATTAGAAAGGCATCCCTTCTTTCCTTCTGTCTGTTTTTGTATCAGAGAATGGACAGAAGGTGGATGGG
>JALHTX010000093.1 GCA_022866015.1 Thermoplasmatota archaeon | reverse complement strand
TAGTTCTCGCTGTTGTTCTACCTCTACAATAAATCCTAGTTGTGAACACTTAGGTGCAGGCTGAATATAAACAGTCTGTTTCATAGGTATAAGAGAGTGTTCTTATAACATATAAAATTGGTCTGGTTTTGGATAATTATAATATTTTTTATATTAGAAAATTAGAAGAAGTTAATAAGCAAATAATTGTTTGTAGCTTTGAGAGAGAAAAAATATGGCAGATTCAACATCTAATGCTATTAAGAATGCTATTCAAAAAGTCCTAAATGATTAAATTGCATAGCAATATATTAATAACAGAATTTGTATGAATTTAATATGAAATTATTAACTTATAGTTTTAAAGAAATATGGCCAAGTAAATGGGAAATTTCAAATTTCAATCTAAAAGATATTAATTTGATAGCAGGTGTTTCTGGTGTTGGTAAAACAAGACTTTTAAATACTATACATAACCTCAGTTTAATGTTAACAAAAAGAAGAGAATTATCACCAGGGAGTTGGGATATATTATTAGATATCGATAGAAAAGAATATCAATATTTATTAGAGATTAATAGAGATAAAGACAACAAAAATTTTATCTCAAAAGAAATATTAATATTCAACAAGGAAAAAATCATTGATCGAACGAGAGAGACTTTTAAATTTAATAAAAACCTTTTACCAAAATTAGGAGATACGGATATTGGAATATATCTACTTAGAAACGAAAATAAAATTCAAGAAGTGTATGAAAGTTTTAAAAAAATCTATATTAGAAGAAATAATCCGGAATTTGGAATACGTCCAGATCAAGAGGTGGGTGTAGGTATACTCTCTAGAGAGTTATTGGAAAAAAACGCTCCAACTATTAGAGAGATACAAGAAAATTATTGGCAATTAAATGTACAATTTTTTTTATTAGAAAAATATTATCCTGAAATATTTAAACAAATTATAAATGATTTTAAGCAGATATTTCCTTTCGTAAACAATGTTTATATAAGAATGTATACTCCAGAAAAAAATAAAGAAGCATCAGGATTACCTTTTAACTCAGTTCTTCCAATGTTTCTTATTAAAGAAAAAGAGGTTGATACCGAAATACCTCTATTTTCACTATCATCAGGGATGATAAGAGCATTAATTCAATTAATTGATATATATACAATACCGAAAGGAAGCATTTATTTAATAGATGAAATTGAGAATAGTATGGGGATAACATCTTTATCTGTAATGATTGATATATTATTTGCAAATAAAGGAGATATACAATATATTTTCACAACACATCATCCTTATATATTCAATAATGTAGATATAAAATACTGGCAGATTCTCAAAAGGAAAGGAGATATTATAAAAATATATAGTGGTGATGAACTTAATAAGAAATTTTCAAAATCCTATCAGGAAAAATATATACAATTAATAAATAGTGATCTAATCGAACAAGGTATTTAAATGAATCTACTTTTTCTTGTAGAGGGAAAAAGAACTGAAAAGAGATTATATAAAAAATGGATACCTTATGTATGCGATTATTTAAAGTATGTTAATTCATTACAAGAAATTTCTGAGAATAATTTTACAATTATTAGTGGAGAAGGTTATCCTGCATATTTCAGAATAATAGAGAATGCTATTCTTGATTTAGCTGAAAATGAACATGATATTGATTATTTATTCATTTGTGTTGATTCTGAGGAGTTAGATTATAATACAAAAAGATCCGAAATTCAATCTTTCGTAGATAAATATGATAAGGTTCCCACTGAAGTAGTTATTATTATTCAAAATCATTGCATAGAAACATGGTTAATGGGAAATAAAGATATAGAAATCAACAATACAACAAATTCTGATTTAATTAAATTTAGAAATCATTATAATGTGAACCAATTAGATCCAGAATATTTAACTTCAATGCATGGAGAAACAATTGCAAATTTTACAAATCAATATTTGAGATTAATGTTACAAGAACAAGGTCTTATTTATTCTAAAACAACTTTGAACCATGTAGATAATAGAGAATATTTTAATAAATTAATTGAACGATTTTCTAATGATAACCATATCAATTCTTTTGGATTTTTTTATAATTATCTTCAAAACTTGAATAGTTAATCTGCCTCAAGAGAAAATCATTCCCTTTCTACATAAAAACCACAAATATTAAAAATATAGTGAGGGAAAAAAAATTTAACAAACACCTAATGCAAACAAGTAAATGATATAAATCATTTTTATTGTAATATTTTACAAAAATATTTTTAATAATCTTGTTGAAAAGTGGGCAATCAGTTAATCTCAATTTTAAGATTCCCATTTAACTTTCTCAAGTAATAAAAATTATTAATAGAACAGGTGTTTGTATTAATGATTCATATGGAATTAAAATTATTATTTCAAATAGTGGGGATATTATTGTCTTCCATTGGTAGTATTCTGGCTATCACAGAGTTATGGAAATCTTACTCAAATAAGGTAATATATTCATTAGTAAAAGAATTTGTAAATATACGTAAAACTATTGAGCAATATTTTGAGTTTATAGACAAATATATAGGAACAAATAAAATTGATATAAAAAAACAAACAGAAGGATTAAAATACATTAATGAAAATTTAAAAAAAGATTATAAACAAAGAAATAATTATGAAAAGAAAATTATTTTTTATGCTAAAATTAATCAACGGTTTGTTTTGTTAGGATTGTTTTTAATAATATTTGGTTGTTTTTTTCAAATAATTAGTATTTTAATATAATCTAAAATCGAGAGGGATTTAACTAAGCTAACAGGAGAAAAAAAGTTCAACAGAATCTCGTTTTTGGACCTATTGAAATTTAAAGCAGTCAATTTTATCTTACTAAAATTCTTTTTTTCTTTTTTTTTGTTTTTGTGAAATGAAAATCATTATAACAAGTGCAGGGAAGGGATTTGAATATCTGGAGTTAAAATTACCATTGAGGTATTGAACTAATTGTTTTACCATTCTATTTTTTGATAATCTTCTTTAATATCCTTAGCAATCAAGTCAAGATACACTGCTGTGGTTGCCAAATCATTATGACCAAGTATCTTCTGTAAACTTCTAAGATTCATCCCCTGTTTTAAACAGTGAACCGCAAATGAGTGTCTAAAAGTGTGCGGTTTAACAACCTCATCTTTCGATTGGTATCTATGAGTAATGTTTCGTATTTGTGCTGAGGTTAAAGGAAACACAACATCATCAAGAGGTAACTTTGCTGTGTGGTATTGTAATAAATCAGAAAGATGGTTATCAAGTGGTACAATCCTATCCTTATGCCCTTTTCCTTGGCGGATTGTGATTTCATCTTCTTTGATATCACGTTTTTTAAGATTTATTAACTCACTATTACGGATACCTGTTCTCCACAATGTTAACAAGATGAGATAGTTTCTTTTGTTATCATTACGAGCATTCTCAAGCATCTCATCAATTTTTGTTTTATCAAGGTATTTCGGAAGTTTTTTTACTTTTCTTATATGTTTTTGATTGTTGTTTCTTGGAGAAACCATGATTAAATACATCCTATACACTTTTGTTTTTCGGGATTTTCAAAAGTCTTAATCCCCCTCATAGTACATAATTTTGGGCATGATGGATATTATTAAAAAATGAGTATAGATATAAAAACACAGTAACTTAGTAACCAATAGGGTAATTAGATGTTGTATAAGATATGTCGTAACTACAATTTCAAAACAACTAATTGTTATTAATCCTCCTAAAATAGAAAAAAAAGAGATAGAGTTTGGTTTTTTTAGTCATAGTAATATTGATTGAGTATTTTTTCAAAGAAATTAAGATTAGAATAAATAAGAGATGTATACTTTATTCTAGAATATTGATATTTTCAAATTAATAAATTATTCCATTCTTCTACAATTTTAGGATTTACAATACCATTATTACGGAATGTTGCCATTCCCTCATATAAATCGACTATCTTAACATTTTCACTAAATAATTTTTTATAATTATTTATAAATTTTTTTGCTTCAATTGTATCCTTTGCCCATAATATAATCATTATATCTGAAGATCCATTAAGAAACATTGTTGTTTTAAATCCATATTTTTTTTCATGTTCATCTATAAGTTTAAAACTTGTTACTTTTTTAAGAAGTTCTTCAGAGTTTAAAGAAAAATCAACCTTACCTAGGATTAAAAATGGTTTTTTATCAACTAATTTCGGGTCAAATATTGCTGTATAACCCCAGATTTCTTTCTTCTTTTCCATATTACTGATTATTTTTGCTACTGTCTGCCTTGATAAACCTGTTTTTTCTGCTATTTCAGATACCGATGCTCTACCATTTTTTTGTAATTCTTCTAAAATTTTCATTTTATTGGTTTGTTCTATCTCATCCATAAACTTAGATAATTAACAATCACCTATATTAACAATATGTTAACAATTAAATTATTTAAAATATAACAAAAGAAATAAAGAGTAAAATATTTTGACAATTTGTTATATATTTTGTTTAAATAACATGAAATAATATTTCTGTTTAAATAGATTATTTGAAACATAATATAAGAGAGAGTAAATATTTTAACAATCTGTTAAATATATAGAATAGTTTTATATATTAAAACACGATTTTGTTAAATATGCCAAAAAACAGTGTAAAACAAATACAAAATGATGAACGAAGGATACTTGATGAATTAAGAAAAAATGCAAATAATAGCATAAATGATATTGCAAAAACATGTAAGTTCTCAAGACAAAAAGTATGGCGAATAATAAAAAATCTAGAAAAAAACCATACTATCTGGGGATACACAGCTGTAGTAGATGAAGAAAAACTAAACAAAAAAAGTTACATGATGCTTATAAAAAGGTCTAACAAACCATTTCCAGATGAACTAATCAAAAAAATAATAAATAGAGATTTAACAAAAAAAGGAAAAAAAACAGGAGCAGAAATAACAAACAGTTTCTTCACACATGGAGTTTACGACTGGGTGATATGTTTCAATGCAAATGACATCAGAGCAGCAAAATCATTTGTAGAAGAAGTTAACAAATTATACGGGGGATATGTATCAGAAGTACATCTAATAGAAAAAATGTTTTCAGCAGTAAGCTGTGGGGTAACAAATCCTGAAATTGAAAAATTAAATGATTTTTTCAAAGTCTAATTCAAAAACAGCAATTTGTTAAATCCGCTCCATATCAACAGGAGAAAAAATTGATTTTTTTCCAAATCAAACTACAATTTCAATCATTTTCAGATATTTTATTCAGTTCCATTTCCATATCACAATATACAGGGAAAATGATTTTCTTTTCATTATATTTAGATTGATCCTTGCTCATGATGGCGCCACATTTTTGACATTTAAATATTCCAGTTGCTCTTCCATTTACTCCATCTCTTTTTGTAATTTCTCATAAGCTCTTTCCATTTCTTTTACAAACTCTTTTATATGTTCTGCATTTATTTTAATTCCTTTTATTGATTTTCCAATTGTTTTCAATTCATCTTCATACATTTCTATTTCATCTCCTATGGTTTACAATTACTTCTCTTCTACACTTATAAACTGAAAAATGTTTTAAGTCGTTCCAAGTCTTTTTTTGTTAAATTTGCACATTCAAAACGATTACATGTATTCTTTTTAATATCGTTTTCATTAAGTTGGTCTTTTATCGTACAAATAAAATAACCATCATTCACATTTCCAGTTAAACCAACTAAATCATAATGAACATTTTTACAATTTAAACAACAATATTCATCTGTTGTTTCATCTTTATACTTTTTATTTGGTAGGTGGCTTTCTGCTATAATTTCTTGTACGATATCCGATCTATTTTTTGGTTTCTTTTTCATTTCATCTATTCCCCCCTTCTTTCATAAATTATGAAGATCCTTGCTTGAATACCAACCAATACCAGAGATTAATCGTTATCGGTATTAATGTTCCAATAATCATTAAAATAACAAACTGCCATAGATACTGTATGCCGTATTTTCGTATCAGATAAAATCCAGCTATATCTACAATAGATACAATAATAGTAATTATAATAACAAATCTTGTAAAGAGATTTATCATAATTATTTATACTCCCTCGACTGTAATTTAAAAACAGCTATTTGTTTATAAACATCTCTTAAAAATTATTGATATATACTGATTTCATTTCAATAGAAAGAAAAAAATAGTTAGAGTTTGGTTTTTTTATTTAATCTATAAGAATTAATGAAAAAAATCCCTTAATAGTATATTCATTGTAATTATATGCATTATGAAAGAAATAAAGTAATGAAAATCCAAGAATTGCAGTTCCTGAATGTGAACCAAATACTTTTTCATTAAAATTAACTTGATACCACGCTTTCTCACTCCACCAGTAGTAACCATTCCCTAAATTCCAAGATACATATAGTAAAGGTCCAAACTAAGTTCTAGTATTGTTAAAAATAAAATAACCTGGAAAGCAAGTTATACCACTACCATATGCCTGATACACATAACCGAATCCACCAACATATCCTACATGAATTCCTCCCTTTGCTAAATTTAAATCCTTGACAATTAACTTTATATCATTGCTATCGACAAAACCTTTTTCTAATATCTTTTCTTTAATTTTTGTTAATATTCTTATATGATTCTTATTTTCAATATTATTTAATGCTTGATTAATTGCAAATAAATGTTTTTTTGATAGATAGATATTGGAATCAATTATAATCTCTTTATTTTCCTCATCTTTAATTGTTACTCCTGTTATAGTTGGAATTAATAATGTCCCAAAAAACAAAAGTGTTATAAAAATTACTATTCCCTTTTTCCTATAATTTTGATTCATGTTTTTTCCTCCCTCTTTAAAAATAATCCCTATCTGGAAACAATAAATAAATTATCTTTATTTAAATCTTATGAAATATATATGCAACAAAATTAAAAATAAAAAGGATAAAAACAACAAATTGTTGAACGGTTCTGGTGTGTTAAGCAGTGGTGCAGTAGTAGTGTTTCATTTGGCGTGATGCAAGTTGATGGTAAAAAATAATAAATCATTTTCAAGTCATATAAAATTCTTCAACATCTATTTTATTAAATTTACCAAAAATCTCTTCATATTTTTCATAAACTAAACTCTTTCGTTTCATCTTTTCTATATGACTTTGAAAATTGTTCTTATCTACATCCCAATTTTTATAAGGCTGATTGTCTATAATTTTATCATGAATTAATCCCACCTTTAATTTAGGATTATTCCTTATTGCCAATGCAATAGCCAAAGCATCTTCCATTCCTTGCATCTTTATATTGTTTTTACTCCCAAAATCTCTGGATAATCACAAACATTTAGAAAAGATTTTACATTCTCTAAAAACAACTTAGAATCCCACATCGCACAAGTATTCCAAGGAACTCTTAAAGCATCAGATACATAATATTCAAAAGAATGCCCTGTTTCAAACTCCGATAAATTTTCTAATTTAGCTCTTAAAGCTAAACCAACAACTAACATATTTACATTATTATTAAGAATTTCAGACATTTTCTTTATATGACTTTTATTAAATTCAACTTCCTTAGATGCAATTAAAATCTGGTCTGGTTTTTTATTATTAGTAAATGCTTCATTAAATCCAATATTTAATGCTCCACTTGCTACCCCCCAAGGTTTAACATGGATAATTTCAAGTTTTTCGAAAATATCTTCTTTGCATCTACTCAATAATGTCTGTGTGTAATGATTAGTCTCTTTTTCGAAATTAACCAAAACTATAATTCTGAATACTTCTGCATGAATGCTTTCGATAAAACTTTTTATTTTTTTATTATTATGAGTTCTAGTAATTAGGATTATTTTCTTCTTATTTTCAATACAACATTCATTTTCCGTTATTTTTCCTCCCTCAAACTACAATTTCAAACCCTATTATAAGTAATGTTATTTTGTTCATTTACTAATATAAGAACATTATCAGATTGAAAGGTATACTTATATCTTGTCCACTCAACGCCATTAATAATATAGATAACATAACCATCTTCAATTTTATAATTAATAAACGGAGAATATTGTGAATATCCCCATAATTTCCCATCACTATCAAACGTTATTCTAGTACCAGCCCAACTATGTTCCCAAGTT
>JALHTX010000002.1 GCA_022866015.1 Thermoplasmatota archaeon | reverse complement strand
TATCTGACCTAATGCCATTAACCTAATGCCATTTATTACTTGATTTTAATGCCATTCAAGACCCTCTACTTAGTAGAGGGTCTCACTCAGCATAAGCATTAACCTTATGGCATAACATTAGACTGGCATAACAAAAAATTATTAAATATTACATTTTGTCTTATCCTATGTTGATATTGAGATTGTTTAACAATTTCGGTTTTAATGGCATTTTGTCTTAAACTATGTTGATATTGAAAATTGGGTTTAATGGCATTTTGTCTTATTCTATGTTGATATTGAATCATTTTCATTTAGAGCAGATGTGAACGGTATTGGGAAAAAACCAATTTAAAAAACGGTTTAACAATTTGTTGTATTTATAGTAAAGTTTTAAAATGTGATTTGTATACATGCAGTATGTTAACGTGTTACATAATAACACTGTAAGGGGTGAAGAAAATGAAGCAAAAAGAAGAAAAGATAAACGCCAAACTAAAACAATTTGGACAGATGCTTGGATTAAATGAAGTTCAGTCAATAAAAGCAAAAAGAACCACTAAAAACATTCTATCCATGACAATTCTGACTGGAGCACTTATACTTCTAGGAAATTTGATGATGCCAGGTGGACCTGTAGGGCTTTACTACACTGGGGGAAGTATCAAAGACTTCAAAATGCTGTTTGGTGGTTTTATCTAAAAATCAAAAAAGGAGATCATATTTTTGATCTCCTTTTAATTGGAAAAAAATTTTATGTTTAAAAAAAAATTAGTTCCGATCCATGTTGTGTGGGAAACGACTCTAAACTGCAATATGAACTGTATGCATTGCGGTTCATCTGCTGGAACTTCAAGAACAAAAGAACTTACAACAAAAGAGGGCTTAACTCTCTGTAAAGATTTAAGCGAATTAGGGACAAAAATTATTTCACTAATGGGTGGAGAAGCCCTTCTTAGAAAAGATTGGAACATACTTGCAAATCACATAAGAGATTTAGGAATGAATGTCACGATAATGTCAAATGGTTGGCTAATTAATGAAAAAACAATTTCAGAATTAATTAAAATTGAGCCATATGCTGTAACAATTAGTATAGATGGTGGTATTGCAAAAACACATGATTCAATAAGACGCCTTGAAGGATCATTTGATAGATGTATAAAAAGTCTTGAGCTTTTAACAAACACAAATTTACCAGCAACAGTAATTACAACAGTTCATAAACAAAATTATAAAGAATTACCATTACTGCGAGATTTCCTTCTAAATAAAGGAATAGCATGGCAAATTCAAATGGCAAATGCTGTAGGCAGATTTCCAAAAAACTTGATACTATCCAAAGAGGACTTTTATTCAGTTGCACTGTTTATTGCATCAAGTCGGAAAACATATTCGATAAAAGAATTGCCAGTAATGGGTGCTCATAATTTTGGTTATAATTCAAATATTCTACCGAATATTATGATTTTACCTGGGGTAGGTTGCCAAGCGGGACTTACTGCGCTTGGTATCCAAAGCGATGGAGGAATTAAAGGTTGTTTATCATTGCCGGATGAATTTATTGAAGGAAATATTAGAAAGCAGAAAATATCTGATTTATGGAACAACCCAAATTTATTTTCTTATAATAGAAATTTCAAAAAAGAAAACCTTGGAGAAAAATGCAAAGAATGCAAATATGGTAAAAGATGTAAAGGAGGATGTTTAACTGTTTCTTCTTCTCTCACTGGAAAAAACCACTCTGATCCCTATTGCCTTCAATTAATAGAAAAAGAAATAATTACAGCCTAATTTTTTAATTCCATATCGATTTGCTATACAAGGCTTTTGTGAAGATATTAAAATAAATGTTGATTCTTCTTAAAAATATATTTTTTTCTTTTTTTTGTAAATGAAATCAGATATACTGCTCAAAAGACCATTTGCCTAAACCTTACTTACCAAAAGAATGTATGAGGATCTAAAAAAGATATACGATAAAGTTATGAGTGAATTTATGCCCGGATACGTTTTAGAAATTTGTTTGATTGTTATATATTTGATATGGTGTAAATAGTGTGGTAACTAATCCAATGCAAAATAGTCTTTTAATTGTTTTAAGTTAGGATTATTAAAACCTCTCATTTGAATGGGAACTAACACTTCCAATATATTTGTCTCTTTAAAATAAGCTGCACCTATCTTCTTTTCCATATCAGCTATAAAATTTTTTACATTTATTATATCTTCTGCTATTACACATATTTGTCCATCATAAGAACCATGAAAAAAATAAGTACTTTCAATGTTTACTCCGTTTTTTATTGCTATCTTTCTTAAGTCTCTATTAATTACTAAATTGAGTTTCTCATCTGTTACTTTAACAGGAGCCTTTTTAAGAAGAATATAAAATCTTTTTCGTCCCATTTTGTTATCATCAATAATTGCTGTATAACCCCATATTGTTTTATCCTTTTCAAGATTTTTTATAATCCTCCATACTTTTTGACGAGAAAAACCTAGTTTATTAGCAATTTCATTAACACTTAAATTAGCATTTTTTGTTAGTTCATCTAGTATCTTTTTTTCATCTTTTTCTATTTGTTTTACACTATTTTTTGGCATATTTAACAAAATGCTATTTTGATATTTAAAGTTATTCAAAATATATAACAATTTATAATAAATTTTTATCTCTTATTTTATTTTGTTTCATATAATTCTAAATTATTTTTATGTTTAGTTGATTTTGTGTTATTATTGGATTTTGTATAAATAATACAATGCTATATTGGATTTTTTAAAACAATTTATATACTGTAAACTGATTTAAATTATTATCGGATGGGAAGAAAAATATGAGTATATTAACCTCAACATTTAATTGTTCAAATTGCAGTAAAACATTATGGTTAAAATATTATAAACTTCCTAATGGAAAAATAGTTTGTCCAAAATGTTATGATATTTATAAAAGTACAGAAGAAATAGACACATATCTGAATAGGAAAAAAGTAATTGAAAATTTATGAAATTGTAGTTTTGAGTGGCTTAAAAACACAAAAAAACAGAGTTTTAAATATATAAAAATAAACACTATAAAAATAGTGTTCTCCTTATAGTTGTTTTTGTATTGAAATTCTATCAAAACTAAAATTAATTTACGGGGGATTCTAATATACTGGTTTGAACAGATCCGACTCTTGATAAAACTGATACATTTGACCTCTCCCGCTTCTTTATCATCTGGAGCATATCATAGAATCGTTCATACTTGAAACCAAATGGTACAAGCAAACTCTCGCCATGCATTGCAATCTGACGCAGATAAAAATCAACGTCGGCACCAGAGCAATCCTCTAGTTTTTCAAAATCACAAACACGTTTCCTGTAATCACGTGCATGCTCATCACACACCACGTAACGTATAGACTGACC
>JALHTX010000012.1 GCA_022866015.1 Thermoplasmatota archaeon | reverse complement strand
GGAAAAGGAGATGATGCTGAGATTATGAAAGCAATCGCCGCGACAGAAATAACCTTACATTATATTGAACTTATAGAAAAGACGAGCAGATTCAAATCCTCTACCCATCCACCTGCTGAGGAACGAATAAATAGATTGAGAGAAAGATTTGAATTCCCGAAAACATATTACGATATGTTCGATGCAATTGTTGCTCTATCACGGATCATCTTTGAAAAGGTAAAATAAGAAATGCGATGTCGCCTAACACAGCATATACGGCTCACTTCGTTCGCCAAAATTTCGGCTACGCCGAAACTTCGTATATTCTGGGAACGTTAGGCGAAATACAGCACAATGGGTGATAGAAATGCAAATCTTTTCGAAACAAACAGAATTGATAGAATATGCTAAAACATATGTTAAGGTCAAAGTCAATGGGCTTGAAGAGGTAGTAAATCACTGCCTTTATCCTATACCTGGCAAACCTGGTTTATATGCAACGTTTCCAGCTATATTATACTGTTTTGCCATTATAAATTTACTAGGAGCTCTTTATGAGGGTAATGCTACCAAAAGTGCTAGAATATTTCAAGCCAAGAAATACATGCAAAAATTCATGAATTACACACCGGACCAATGTGATTTGTTAATGGATCAATTTCGCCATAAAATAGCACACCTAAGTGAACCAAAAGCCGTAATTGAATCCAAAGGGCGGTATATTGCTTGGGAATACGAGCACAATCGATCCCAAAAGCACCTTACGATTGAAAAGTTGTCAGGAAGATCTAAGATTCAAATCACATCACGGTTGTCCATTGGATATGATCATGTATTTCACATAAGCATCGTGGGTTTAGTAGATAATATTAAAGCATCCGTCGATCTCTACCTTAATGAGTTAGAAAATACAATCGCCCTCCAGAATCACTTTGAGAAAGCAGTCCGTGAAATTTATGATTACAAATAATTAGTGTATGGATAGTTACAGGTTTACTTCGCCTAACAGAGCATATCTAACTACGGTGCTTCACACCTTTGCCAAATTCCTCGCTCTGCTCGGAACGTTATGTGAAATTCGGCTTCAATAGGCTGGCGTTTAGAAACTTATGGATTGGTAATTATATATGGAAGAAAAAGAAAGAATGGATTTAGAAGAGAAATACTTTACCTATTTTAGTGAATTTTTTGAGAATGTAAAAGAAGAATGTAGGAAATCAATTGGTTTTAAAAAAACTAATGAACTTTCTTCGGGAGAACTAGCTTTTAGAGATGCTATAAGTTCGTTGCCATGCCCAGTTAGTGTTGTACGACTAATAACAGATGTCAAGAAGTATAAAGAGGCTAAAAATAACGTATATCATCTGATTGCATATGAGTTCTCTAACTTTGGAGAATCTTCAATAAGGTATTATGGCGAAATTGACTTAGATGAAATCGAGTAATATATTGAATTGCTGAAGGACTTTAATCTCGATCAACAAGAGACAAAAGAACTCAAAAGTTTTAAGCTAGCGGGTTTCGGTGATCCTGAGTATTGGTATTGGGTTTGGATTATACCATATGATATTTTGGAAAAACCTGAAAAGTACGTCAGAGATTTCATGCAGTCATTTTTGATTACTTTTGGACACAAAATACTCCAAAAATTAGAGATGGAATGGAAGAATATACTCTTAGAGTAAATAAGAATCCAATTTTAGGTTTTGAAGTTAGACATGCCGGTAAATATTTTAGTTATAATTTAAAAACATTAGAAATTGCCGTTCCAAAAGAATGTAAAATTCAGTATTATGAAGTATTTGCAGCTTCAGGACAAAGGCCCTTCATTAATGAACCATATACAGATATTTGGGGAAATTTAAAGATATTTACGGATATTAAAATTGTTAAAGGGCAAATTTCCGATCCGACGTTATTTGGTTTTAAACTAAATTATAAATTAAGTAAAAATGAGAAAAAGACTATATCTATCAGGATAAAAACTGATGATTGCAGGAAAATGTTTGTAAAAACATTGACAATTGTCGGTAAATAATTTATGTAACTTTAAGTTGCGAAGGTTGGTGCAAATAACAACACCTAAAATCATATAGCCGCCTCGTATTTCAACAGTAGTTAATTCACTTATCGTGATAACTAATTCTCAAAAAAATTGATTTATTCTGCTTTATAATGGAATAAATCTCCAATCGAAAAACTAATCATTTTATATGATTATTATTTGTTTTTTCTCCATATGAACCATCGCCAGACTCTCATCCTGTTCACTGTAATACACACAATTACTATACATGTACGGTTCATGCCCAGACGGTTATGATAAGTTTAGTTCGAGGTCAAACTTTAAGTTATAAACCCAAAACATACCCACAAACTTGATTATAACCGACTGTCATGTTGATGATAACTAGGAGAATGATGACAAATATTTTTGAAGACGAAGTAATAATTGACTCTCTCCAATTGCAAGCTTTCATTTATATTTATTTAATTATAATGATTTACAGATAGGAGTACTAGGAATTTAAAATTATTAAAATGATGGAAATGTGATTATTCCACTAGATTTTATTCGAATTGTACACCAATACATAGGTTTTGTTATTGAAACCTCACTATTTCTAATCTAGAATTTTTTTTTGCTTAATTAAATTACTCTCCCTTCTACTTCCGTGTGATTTTTAAAAGTCTATGAAAGTCTACGATTTCTTGATTTAAAAGTTTTTAAAAACCCTACTAACAACCCTATCAAAATCTACTTTTGTCTACTGGGAAATTTCAGTGAAAATCCTAAAAAAGCGAGATTTGACCTATTACTCCTGTTCACGATTAAACACTTCGCCTATATATATATGGTTCTGTCGCATCTACGGGAGTAAATTGCCACTTGTCGCATTCGGGTGATAAATAATTTGAGAAAAATTCATTAAGTCTTTTTTTATTCTTCATATATGCGTATAGAAGACCTTAAGTTACCGAGACCAGTTCGATTCAAGTATCCCGCTGGTGAAACACTAGAAAAAATTGTAAAAGGACAAATTTTGGATGAAGTTCGTTTGAGAGTTGGAGGTACAGTAAGTTCAGGGGAATATCTTGACGTTATACAATATATTAAACTTGATAATGGAAAGGAAATTATTAGATTTGGATATTACAAATTAAAAAGTGGAGCAAAAGAAGATGAATGGCGTTGGGGAAGTCAAACGACTTTGTGGGATGAAATACCAAATCTTAAAGAATTATTTGCAATTGCCTTAACAAAGTCTTGGTTCAAAGATTTGATTACACCTTATTAGAAATATATTATTTGATTTGTATTGAGAGCAACTTTGAACCTGATGCACCGGATATATTCTTACAATCTTGCTCGTATCATATAATATCAACTATATTAGGACAATATTTTGAAATATATGATTCGCAAATAACACGCCCTAATTTATGGTTTATCCTTTCATCTATTCCTGGAAGGACTAGACGTTCTACCGTAGCAAGATATAATGAAAACATCATCTCTAGTGCATTTACAAAATTTTACGAGGAAAACGAAAATCTAACTGGAAGAGAATCATATTTAAAATATAGTTTATCGAGAATAGTTGATGGTTCAGCAGAAGGAATAGCAGATGCAGTAATGAATGGTGAAAATGAAGGTATAAACACATTTAATGTCTGTAATCCTGAGATTGGTGACGTTTTAAGGAAAATATCAAGTGGTCGAAGTGGCGCCCAAGGTCTTGATACCCTTTTATCACAATTATATTATTGTGAGTCATATCATGCAAGTTTTAGTCAACGTGTAAAAAATTCTCAAGATCGATATTTTAGTGCGGGAAAATATGTTACTATGTTTTCTGCTATGCAGGAACCACAGTGTTATCTTAATCAAGGTATTAGTCGACAAGGATTATTAAGAAGATTACAGTTAATCTATGTAGATGCAAAGGATTTATCAATGGACAAATGGAAATCCCCATTTGATGATAATCTTCATTCATATCAAAAACAAATTGATGATTATGTCGAGAACCTGTTATTTCCAACTATGCAAAAATATTATGATGCTTGGAAAAATTTTAATGAGATTCTTAATGACACACGTTATATTCCTATTAAAATTGAGGATAACGTAAAAAAAGAAGTTATGGAAGTTGCTCGTGAAATTGATAAAAAAATAATAGAAGATGATAGTGATTATAATATTTATCAACAAGCAAAATGGGAAAATCTTATAAAAATGACTGCTGTAAGTGCTATCGTAAGAAATCCATTAAAGGGAAAAGAAGAAGTTAATGTATGGAGTATTTCCGCAACTTATGATAATTACCAACGAGCAAAAAGTATTTTACTCGAAAATGGCAAACATATAGAGCAAATATTGGATAAAATAGGAACCTGTGAAATTCAAGCTAAACAAGATAAAGGCATTGATAGAGTTTAGTCAAAGATATAAGTAGTTGGACACATCGAAGTTGAATTTTTTTCCTCCTAAGAATTGATCGATCTTCATCTGCATATTCTCGATGGTTGGAAAATAGGTGGAGTTTGTGACTGTAGCTCGTATTGTTCTCCAGCAGCT
>JALHTX010000092.1 GCA_022866015.1 Thermoplasmatota archaeon | reverse complement strand
GCAAAGGACTGGAATGGCCTGTCGTAATCCTCCAAAGCCTCGAAGGAAACCTGAGAGATAATGTCTGGGGAATTAACATAATCAGCGAAACAGATACGATTGATTTGGAAAATATCCTGGGCAATCGCTGGTTGCGTTATTGGATCAACCCTTATTCTGATCAGCAGCATAACACGCCGCTCCTTGAACGCATCAACGATAGCGAAGTGAAAAAACAAGCCACCAAACAAGCCAACGATAAAAGGTTCATCAAAGGGAAAACCAGGGGTTAAATATGATTATATATTAAACGCAATGGACCCAGAGGGCAATGATATATTCTATTATGCAGATTGGGGTGATGGACCAAATAGCGGATGGCTTGGGCCATATGCATCTAATTTTGACTTAATTTTAAATCACATTTGGTCAAAAAAAGGAACATATACAGTAAAGGCGAAGGCAAAATATACGCTTGGTGCTGAGAGCGAATGGGCAACACTTAAAGTCAGAATGCCAAAGACTTACATCAATAACCCAATAATACAACTACTAATGAGGATATTGGATCGTTTTCCTTTCTTTGAAAAAATACTAAATTAGTATTACTATAACTAAAAAATCAAGCTCTAAACTCTTTTTTCTATTTTTTTAAACAATTTTTAAAGAGAAATTTATAAACAAACAATTGTTACGAAATAATACATTGAGGAAGGAAAAATATGAAAAAAATATTGATATTAGTAATACTAGTAACGTTTATAGGAGCTATTGTTTTTAGTGGTTGCCTCCAAACGGGAACGGGATTACTAGTCCTTAAAATCACCGATAAACCAGGTGATTTGAACATCACAAAAGCAAACGTGAACATCTCTCAAATAAAAGTCCACCTAAGTGCTAGTGGAAATGACTCAAATGATACAGGTTGGTATACTGTCGTTAACGAATCACAGACCTTCGATCTCATTGCACTACAAAATGTAACAGAATTACTCGGTAACGTAACTCTAAAAGCAGGATCGTATACCCAGATTCGATTATATATTGAGAAAGCGGTACTTACGATCGATGGTGTTGAATATGATTGTAAAATACCGTCCAATACCATAAAACTCATATCACCATTCCAAATATCAGCGGATAACACTACAACCCTAACCTTGGACTTTGATATCTGGGAATCAGTACATGAGACGGGTAACGGTAATTACACGTTTCAACCAACAATAAAAATAATTCAAGGATAATCTTTTTTCCTTTTTTTTATTTTTTAAGGCGAAGTTTTTAAACAAACAATTGTTACGAAATAATGATTTTAAGGGAGGAAAAGTATGAGAAAAATAGCGTTATTGTTAATTATTTTAATGATAGTTGGTGTAGGGTTTTTGAGTGGATGCATAAAAAGTGATGCAGATAAGATTGTAGGAACTTGGGAACATAGTTGGGCTGGTACTAGAATAACGTTTGATAGTGATGGGAAATTATGGGGATATTCACAATATTCTCCGTTTATTAATTATAAAATTGAAGATGGTTATGTTATCTATATTATTAATGGCGTTGAGTG
>JALHTX010000091.1 GCA_022866015.1 Thermoplasmatota archaeon | reverse complement strand
CACTCAACGCCATTAATAATATAGATAACATAACCATCTTCAATTTTATAATTAATAAACGGAGAATATTGTGAATATCCCCATAATTTCCCATCACTATCAAACGTTATTCTAGTACCAGCCCAACTATGTTCCCAAGTTTCTACAATCTTATCTGCATCACTTTTTATGCATCCACTCAAAAACCCTACACTAACCATCATTAAAACAATTAGCAATATTGCTATTTTTTTCATATTTTTACCTCCCTCAAAACTAGTTTATTCTTTTTCGTTTCCAGAGTAAAACCAATGCCATTGCTATTACAACAAAGATTAGTTCAAAACTAGGTGTTGATGTTTTTTCGATTTCAATCGAAACAAGTTTTGAATGTGTACCCCCATTATTATCCGTGACCTGTAAAGTTACTGGATACGAACCAGTCTTTGTATACCAATGTTTTGGATTTTGGTATGTTGAAGTTACCCCATCACCAAAATTCCATGACCATTCTACAATGGTTCCATCGGAGTCTTGAGAGTTGTCAGTGAATTGTATAGATTCATTTACTTTCAGATTTGATAATGGATAGATAAAATCTGCAATTGGTTTAATATTTTGTATTACAGTAAGGGTCTTTGATGTTGGTATGGATGAACCATCGTCATCAGTGACTTGTAAACTGACAGTAAATGTGCCGCTGTTAGTATATTTATGAGTTGGATTTTGGCTTGTTGAAGTTTTCCCATCACCAAAATTCCAAAGCCAGGCGGTAATCCATCCATCAGAATCAGAGGATGCATCTATAAATTGTATTGTATCATCTGTTGTAAGGGTTGATGGGGTAAAAGAAAAACTAGGAGTTGGCTGATTGTTTGGTGGTTCTGGTGGATTAATAACAATTGTTTTTGAAATTGACTTTTTTACTCCATCATTATCAGTAACTTCTAAGGTAACCGTGTATGTTCCGATTGCACTATATTTGTGTTGTGAATTCTTTGTTGTTGATGTTGTTCCATCACCGAAATTCCATGACCATAAAGAAATAGTTCCATCTGAGTCAGAAGATGTATCTGTGAATTTAATGGTGTCTTCAATGGTAGGATTTGATGGGGAATAAGAATAACCCGCGGCTGGAGCAATATTTGCAGGTTCATAGGTTATTGTCAATTTTGGGGGTTTATAACTATCTTTAGAGTTAAAGGTTAATACTCCGCTATATTGCTGTTCTAAGTCCAAAACTAATGTAAGTTTTCCATTAGATATTGCATTTTTTACTGCATTAGTTATTGTCCAAGAATACCATTGACCATTAAAGGCAATTTGATAACAGGTGTCTATTGAGTTAGAATCCCAAGAAGGTTTATTATTATATGTTAAAGTCAATTCACCCCAGCTATTATCTGAACAATAATAAACAGGTAGGCTAAAAGTTTCATCTACATTTTTAGAACTCAAATATAGTTCTAATTTAGCGGAATTTATTGAAATACCAGATGGCAAATCAGATAAATCAAATTTTAGAAATGTAACTCTATGATATACTAAGTCACCTCCAATCTCTACACCACTTGTAACCTCGAGTGAATAACCTCCACCAAAATTTTTATCTACCTCCAAATCAGATTCAACATATGAATCTTCTATTGGATTAAGTGTTATAGTCGTTGCAGATGTAGAAATGGTGGTTATTTGCAATAAGTAGAATATCAACAGCATATAAAAACAAATTACCATTTTTTTCATTTTTTCCCCCCTCAACTCCAATTTTATAATATTCTAATAGTTAATCTTATCTTAAATCTTATGAAAATTATATGCAACAAAATTAAAAATAAATAGCATAAAAACAACAAATTGTTAAATCTTCTTTTAGAAAATTGTTATTGTACAAAACCTGTTTTACTAAAAATTTTTATTTTAGATTGCTCTCCTTACAAAAATGTGGATATTGCAGGGGACCCTTTTTTATCAGTAAAAGTGTATTCAAATCTCGTATTGTCTGATGGATGTGAGGATGATTGAAAAACAGTCTTCATAAAAGGTCAATAAACACATACCACGAAAATTGCATCAAAATCTTTGTTATAGAAATCATTCAATTTATTAACAGCCCTACATATTCATTCGATTACATCCACTTGATATTTTAAACATATCAATTATTTTATCTGTTAAATCATTCAGTTTATTTTTTGTATAGAATCCAAAAGATTCATACAATTTTGCTAATTCTTCAATGTCAGAATCAATGTGGGCATACTTTTTTTTAATAAAATCTAAAAGGGTAGTCTCATCCTTATCTCCAAATAATATTTTTTGAATTAATATCCCTCTTGAAAAATTAAAAATACATCTTGTCTTTTCAAGTCCATGAATGCCAGTATTATTACCATTTAACTCATTAATTAAATCCTTTACAGTCATTTTAAAATCAGTTGAAACATCAAAATTATTTTTTAATCTATGATATATTAATGGATCTTGAATTAAATTTGTTAGCATTCTTGAAAGTTCATCACAGATAGATTTTACTGGAATTGAGAATGGAAATCCATCGTTTCTCAATAAAATATGCATATATTCGTGTGCTATTATTGAATCATTAACTTTTGATATATCTGTATCTAAAAAAACAATAACATGTTCATAATTTGGAAAACTAAAATTATAAAGCATATATGAAGACCTATTTTTTTGTTCTTCAACTTCATTTATTGTATAAATAATATTTTTTTGGATTGGAGAAATAAAGTTTTCATAAAAATCATCTATTTTATTTGATTTGCTTTTAATTTCATCAATTACTTCTTTGGTTTGCAACATTCTCAAATTCATTGTGGAAAGTTTTTTAAAATGGCAATTAACATAATTTTTACCACTTCCGCAAGGACATTTATCATTATCTTTTACCTTTTTTACCATATTATCCCCTCTTCTAATTATATATTGTTGATTTTATCCATTATCTCTGTATATTTATCTGGTGCAGTTCCCATAAGAACCATTAAAGTGCAGGAAAATATAAAGCCTTGAACAATCCATCCAACTTTTGGAAATATCTCAAGTATCATTTCTTTTGCAGAAATATTTTTAATATTAATTGATTTCTTACCAAATTCCTTTACCTTAATTTGAAAAATATCTTTATTTGTATCATATCGAATATCAATATGTGCTTCTGCATTCCTAATATTTCTATCTATTGAGTCTATCAAAATGACAAATTTTCCCTTTGAATATTTTTTAAATAATTTACTTTTTTCTCCTAAAAATTTTGTATAAATATCCATTGGTAAAATATCTTCATTATTTTTTATTTTGAATAATAAAATCCAAGTGGTCATCATTTTATTAATTAATTCTACACCTTTGCTATAGGTTTGAATAAATGAATCTGCAAATTTCTTTCTCTCACTGATTGTTAATTTTTTTCCTGAATATTGTCTAATAAGATTTCTTGTTTCAATATTTGAACGTATGAACTCTGTATATGATGAAGTTCCTTCCGTTTCTGGATTTCCAGAATATCCTTTAAAAAAGGCGGTTAATATATCAAAGGTCTTTTGACCACCAACATTAATTGCATCAGAATATAATTCAAAAAAAATTAAGATGATTTTTTTAACCGCTTGTTTACCATATTGATTTTTATCATTAATCCATATCTCCAAAGATTCAACCAAATATTGTGCTATATCCATTGAAGTTTTTCTCTTTACTAATTTATTTATTTCCTCACCAAAAAATCCTTCATCAGTTAATTGGGCTATATCGTTGATTGCATTCCAATATTCTTTATTTTCCATGTATTGTAATTTATAAAGTTATGTTTAAATATTATCAATGAATCCAAAGCCGAGAAGAATTGGAAATGTTATTATACGTAAATCATTTCTATAAAGTTAATGTCAGAATCATTTAGTGAGAAAAGAAAAAAAATTTATGATTATATTGATAAAACTACTAATGATGAAAATTTTAATCCCGATTTACTTACAGTTGATTCAATATCTAGGTTCTGTCACTTTTAGTGGTGTTACTTTTGTGGTGTAACATTGGTGGTTGTATATAAATATCATCTAAAATTTACATCTTTTTTTAATTTTCTCTGCCATTTCCTCAAGCAATTCTTCTGTAGGTGGTTTACCAATACTTTTTTCTGCCCGCTGATATGAATTTTCTATTTCACCTAAATATTGAAAACCATCAAATGATTTAAAACCAGATGTTGGATTTGCATAGAATTTTTTCCATCTGATATTTCCTTCAGATAACAAAGTATAATCATCTTTATTTGCCCAATTATTTAATTCATATTCATTTACAAATCCATATCTTGGGAACAAATGATAATGCATATGTGTACGTTTGGTTTCTCCTAGCATTGCAAAATATACTTTATCGACGTTCTTGATTTTTTTTAATCCATCTACTATAGTTATAACACCTTTATCAAGAACTTTGAGAATTTCATCCCTTTTATCTTTTTTAATATTTGATACATTATGATTATCTTCCTTACATATAATATTTTGACATGGGAATTCGGATTTTTTAATATTAGGGGATTTGTCATCTTCACTTGCATAAGTGACAATGATATGACCAAATATTTCAGGTTCAAGAGGGATAAATGCATACCACTCTTCATCTTTATTTTCTTTTTCTGGAAAAATTACTCTCCCTTCATCTTTAATATTTTCATAACAGCAGAAATAACAATCTGTTTTTGGTTTCTTTTTTTCTATCATATACCTACCTCATAATTTTAACTATATTATTGGCTATTAGCTTTTTGATACTCAACAGCATTTCTCATCAACGTGAGCCATTTATTATTGCTTTCAATGGTTCTGTGTAATGTGAGTTTGGGAAAAATAGGTTGTGAAAAATAGTTCCGCTAAACAATTATTCTAATTTTCTAATCATTTCTGCATGTTGCTCAAGAACAAAAAGACTTTTTTGTCCTAATAGTTGTCTCCAAGTTTCGGTTTGTGCTCTTATCCAACTCTGATTATCGAATGTATCTTGAGTAAATAATTCAATACATATCACTGGTTCTGTATAAGGTTTATTATCTTCTTCCCATGCACCTTCCCAAATTGGAAATGTAGCTTTTGGATTTGCTGAATAACCTCTAAATCTGTCTCTAATTTCTTTTGTGATTTTTCTTAATTTTTTGTCTTCAATCGGTGTACCATCATTATATATTTTAGGTAGAAAAATACGATATAATTTCAAATTAAATCCTCTTAATTAAATTTTAAAGTTGTTTAATTTCAATATTTTTTTTCTCAATTTCTTTTAAAATTTTTTTTACGTTTTCATCTATTCTAAATTTATTACCTTGAATTTCAGAGAAACGACCATTATGAAGTAAAATACTAAAAACTCTATCTGCATCTCTTTGATTTTTTGTTTGTATCAACATTATAATCAGTAACCCCCACGTATATTATTAATGTATATCGTAACTGTTTTATATAATTTTCTTGTAAAAATACTATTTTTTAAATAATTTATATCATTATAGATTGTCACCATATTTCTCCTCAACATTCCACCTTGTTTGCTCTTTGATGAAATAATTTTTATCTATATTAAATATTCGCAAGGTAATTTTAAACTTAAATATTTCTATAAGTTTATTTGGTACTGTTTTAATAGGTGTTTCTGTCTTTTCTGGTAATAATGTGACCCTATCCATGACCCTTTCATGTATCAGTCTAAGATACATTATTTCTTGTTCAAGGTGTTCGATATACTATAAATCGACATTGTATTGCCAATTTATGTGCAAGTCTTGCACATTTTTGTGCAAATCCTGTGAATCGTTGTGCAAATAATTTTTAAAGATTGTGCAAACATTGCTTTTTAGTGACCCATCCATTTCTTTTAATTCTTTAAAAATATCTTCTGGTACATAAACATTTAATCTTTTTTCATTTTCCATTGTGCATCCCATTGGGCAAATATGGGCAGAAATATAAATTTTTTGTGCAGTAACTATTTAATCTTTATTTAACGATTTATTTTACTATAGAAATAGTAGAGTGTCCCTCAACTGGAATAATAAAATTCTTCTTCAATAAAATTTTCAGTATAAGTGCAATTTGGATAATTACTGCAACCTATAAATTCGCCATATTTTCCATTTCTTTTTACAAGATAGTTCCTGCATTCGGGGCATTTTCCGTAATTAAAAATTATATCCCTAAGTCTAAATGGTGGAAATGGCGGAAAATATCCAACATACGGATGCCCTCGCCAAGATATCCTAAATTTAAATGGCAGTATTTTTCCCCCCCTCATTTTCGTAAACTTGTTTTGTTGTATCATGATATATATGGGGATTATATATTGTACATATATGACATATATATTTAACTTCGTCTCAAAATGAGATTAAGTTTGAACCAATTTATGTCCAATCTAAAAAGGAAAATACGAAATACCAGCGACTTGTACAATTCTTTTAGTCATATCTGTACAATAATATGCAATATGTTAATTATTTATAATTTTTTATACAGGAGAAATAACTTTTTTTGTACAACTCTGTCAACGCTTGCAAACAGGGGTTTGAAAATGCTTTGAAAATGCTTTGCAAACACATGTTTTTTTCAAATGTTTTTCAAATATATAAGAACAGGAGAGCAAACACGATATATGCAAACGCTTTGCAAACGTAATCAGCAAATGATTTGCAAGACATTCTGCAATTGCTTTGAAAAAATAGATTATTTCAAATATTTTGCAAATGAGGTCAAAAATGAGCCATTTCTAACACTCTTTCAAGCACTGATGCGTTACACAGATGCATTACGGCTGCGTAATGAGGATGCATTACGATTGCGTAATGAGCCCACGTTACATGTGAAGAGATATTTTTATACTGGTTTGAACACCTACCAACATACATGGTTTCTATCCATTGCAAATAAGTTTGCAAACGTGGTGTTGTATTTTATTTGATTAGTTATTTTAACTTTGATTTGAACGGACATAATTATGTGTGGTGTTGTATCTAGCCCTGCTTTTGACCATTCCATGGCTTCAACTGACATATTCTCCCCGGCAACGACGATACTTAACGCAGCACGTTACACAGATGTTTTATCTCAGACATACAAATAAAAATACATTTGTATATATAAATAAGTATCGTAAACACCTATAGACAAAACGGTTAGAACAATACTATCTGTTTATTCTTAAAATCCTTTATGCAAAGCCGTATAAGACTTTGAATTGCAGGATTGTTTCTTTCTGATTCTACCAAAGATAGTCTATCCAATATTTCTTCATACTTTGGGATACATTCTTCTTCTTCATATTTTCTAGTTTTTCCAAAGGCTTTAACTTTTGCATAAAATAAACTCTTGATTTCTTCCTCAATAGGTTGCTTTTTCTTTTTAACTATCGCTAGTCTTTCAAAAATCTGACTATGGATTACAGGATTTTGTGGGTCCTTCTCCATGTATATTGCTATTTCTTCGATAACAGGTATTTTTCCTTTCGTATCAATAATTTTTGAAATTGCTTCGTCAATCTCATTTATTTTTAGTATAGGTAATATAGATTGCTGTTCTAAGTGTTGTTTATCAAATGTTCTTTTATTTTTCAATATATCTTTTTCGTATCTTTCAATAGCAAGATGTTCCATCCCAGGCATAAAAAGGAGTGTATAACCTCGCCCCCATTTTTTCTGGCATATCTTAGCCGCTCCCTCTAATTCCGCTATATATTCATATCTAACTCTTTTAAATCCTAATTCCGATGGGCGAACAGGTTGCTTTTCACGTATAACTTTCACATAATGCATTTTTTCGGTTTCTTTTTTGTTCATAAAGCACCACTTTTTTTGAGTTGATTTTGAGTTAACTCAGATTTTTCTCTCCTAGAATTTTGAGCAACAGATATAAAAATACTCAAATTTTTTGTTACACAGTGAAAGACAATGAAACACACAAATAAAATTGTTTCTGTGAGGTTCCCAACCTCTGATGCCAGTCTCCTACAAAAAATAGCAAAGAATCGAGGACAGGATGTCAGTGATTTCGTTCGATTGTCTGTAAGAAAAGAATTCGCTCGTCTTTCTTTTCTTTCTCCTGGAGAAAAGAAAGCACTTGAGGTTATTGAAGGAGGGATAAAATGAACCATAAGAAAATGCTTGAAGATGGATGGATTGAAAAAAAAAGAGTTTTGGATTAAAAGGGGCAAGTATGGAACCTGGATTTGGGTAAAAGAAAATGGAAGACAAATAAAAAAATAGAATTTAAAGAAGCGGAAGAAAAATGCTAGATATTGGAAAGGATAATAACGGCGGAACTGTTACAAATCCTGCCAATCCAAAAGATTTGGCAGGAGGTACTAATCAAGAATGCGAAAATTTTATAAAAAAGATAGGCCAAAATATCAAACAAACATCCCAAAAATCTGGGAAAAATATGGAGGACCTACAGACTCAATATAAAAACCCTTATGGACAAAATCCGTTTTGTATTGATTTACAGAAATGCTCTAGTTTAGATGATATTATTGCTGGAATACGTAAATATGCTGGAAGTCAAACAGATTTATCTTCAACTACGATTGATAGAGATATACGTAGAATAAAATTAATGGCTGATAAAGAACAAACATTTCCAATTGATTTTCTTAATCCAAATGTGGAACAATGGAATTATCATATGGCTTGGTATAAGGAAAATAAATACAATGAGAACACTAATGAGAATTTTTATGGGTTAAAGGAAAGAAAAGAAGCATTCTATCTGTATTTAGATGCTTGTAATATTCCTAAATTGTTTTTTCCTTATAACTTACCAGCAACACCTGATAATAATCCAATAGAGTTTCCTAATCCAGATATTGCTTATAAAATGACTAAATACAATTATTTTGATGACAAGGACCTTAACTATTATTTTCAGTTTACACATCTTTATAATTTCATTGTAGGACCAAGAGCCCCGAGTGAAATGGCTATAATGAAAGTAAGCGATATTGACTTTGATAGTAATACAATTAAGTTTATGCAACCGAAATTACACGGTAAAATCAGAAAAATAATGCTACCTGAAGCGTTTGTCAATGGGAAAACAAGAAAAAGTCTAAAGAATTATGTAGATTTTCATAGAACTGATTTCATAGATGAAAGATATTCTGAAGATTATTTGTTTATATCTCCTTATTCTGGAAAACCATATTGGCACGAAACAAATAAAAAAATTGCTATATCTAGAAGTGCTAATCTAGGTAAATCTTTAAATAAAACAGGAAAACAAGTCTATGCAATATATCATCCGTATATGGGAAGACATTTCTGTGCAACAGCAACTTTAATTAATAGATATAAGGCTAAACATCACGATGCTATAGAATCAACTAGAGATTTTATGGGACATAAAAAAACAGCAACTACACGAAGATACACTACTTTTGCTGAACAATATTCTATAAAATATCCATATGATTGGTTTTCACATATCCTTAAAGGTAAAGAAAAATGCCGAGGAAAATATGTGAAAAAATTAAAACAAGGCATAAATAACGTTGTTTTAACTAAAATCTCTTCGAGAAGTGATAGTAGCCCCGTCCAGATTCGAACTGGAGTCACAAGATCCAGAGTCTTGTATGATTGACCACTACACTACGGGGCTATATAAATAAAAGCTGAATAGCCATCTTTCTTATGAAATTTACTATTATATCTTAAAAAATCCTAAAATTCAAATAATAGCTTATGATTATAAATATAAAAATGTAAAAGGTTTACACTTGACAAAAGTTGATATTATTGGAGGAAGTCTTAGCGGCTTAAGCACTGCAATATCAATAAAAGAACATAATAGATCAATAAATGTAGTTGTTTATGAAAAACATAAAAAAATAGGTTATAATCATGAAGGACGTAGATGTGGGGAAGCTCATACAATAGAAAAAGAATGGAGTAAATGGATTCCTGAAAAAAACAGTTATTATAATGAAATTAAAACCGGGTTAGTATACTTAGGAGAAAAAAAATACAAATACACAACAAAACCTGGAACAGCATACATACTGAACCGTCAAGAATTTATCTGTCAACTTGCAAGAAAGGCAGAAAAATTAGGTGTAATAATTCAAACAAATCATAAAATAAAATCAAAAAATGATCTTGAATCAGATTATATTATTGATGCATCTGGATGCCCAAGTACAATAAAAAGAGAACTTAACTTAAATAAAGGCTTAAAAGGTGTAACATATCAACATACTATAGAAGACTCAAATTGTTTTATATCTGATACAATAAAAATTTATTATATCGGTGAATTTGGATATTACTGGATATTTCCAAGAAACCCTGAAAAAAAAGAGGTTAATGTTGGCATAGGCTTTGTAAAAAATTTTGGTTACAGCTTAAAAAATCTTTTAGAAGAATTTGAAAAAAAACAGAAAATCACAGGAAAAATAAATTATGTTACGGGTGGACTTCTACCTATTGGACTTCAAAGACCTTTTAAATATAAAAATATTTTATTTGTAGGAGATGCCTCAGCTGGTACTTTTCCCCCCACGGGTCAAGGTATCTATCGTGCATTATTAAGTGGCGATGCAGCAGGTAAATGTATAGCACATAATCAAGTAAATAGATACCCATATATGTTAAATAAGATGTTTATAAAATGGGATGTTATATTAAAATTTTTTACATCAGCAAATCTTGTCTGCAGAAATATAAACCCTAATTTAGTTATAAAAAATTTTGAGTATTTATTCAAATTTGGAGTAAGAATTTCACATTAAATAAATAAAAAAATAAGAGTAAAAGTGATATTATTAGATCTCCAAAAGGTGAATTAGAAAAACTAAAAATATTATTTATATCATATCTATAAGTTGTTTATAATTCTTCTAAATCCATCTTAATCAAGCACCTTAAAAAAAAAAAACAACTTAAATTTTAATATTAATTTAAAACATCTTTTATCTCATTAACTAATGTTTCCATCTGATTTTTTGTTCCAACTGCTATCCTTAAACAACCTTCTAGTAAAGGCAGACTAGAAACATTGTTTACAAGTATATTTTTCCCGTTCAACTCCTTAAAAACAACATCTAATTTTTCACCAAAATTTGCAACTATAAAATTTGCATCAGAAGGATAAGTTCTTACACCGATTTTATTTAATTCAGCAAGTAGATAATTTCTATTGCCTCTTACAAGATTTACATAATGATCTACAAAATCCAAATCATCAAGTGCTGCTGAACCTGCAATAATACTCAAGACATTTACTTCAAAAGGCAAAACTATTTTTTTGAGGTTTTGAATAACATCTTCATTAGAGATTATATAACCAAGTCTAACGCCTGCGAGACCAAAACCTTTTGAAAAAGTCTGAACAATAATAAGATTATTATAACTATTTATCAAATCTCTGCAACTTTTATTGCTAAATTGAAAATATGCTTCATCAATTAAAACAATAGAATTTTTTGCTTTTTCTAAAATCCTAATTATATCCTGTCTTTCAACGAGTGTTCCTGTTGGATTATTAGGATTTACAATCGTGATCATTTTTGTATTATCATTTATTTTTTCAAGTATATTTTCAACAGGGAAACTAAGATCATTATTGTAATAAACAAATTTCTTTTTTGCACCAATAATCTCTGAATAAGACTCAAAAATATAAAAAGTTGGAATAGGAATAATTATTTCATCGCTTTTATCAAGATAAGTATCCATTATAACTCTAAGTGCTTCATCCGCCCCATTTGTAAGTATTAAATTATTTGTTTCTAAGTTTAGATATGAAGCAAGTTTATTTATGAAAGTATCATATTCGGGATACATAGATATCTCATCATAAGTAACTTTTTTTAAAGCTTCGATAACCTTAAGTGAGCAACCCATTAGATTTTCATTTAAATCCAATTTAATTTTATCTTTTCTATCAGAATTTAGATGCAATTTTTTAATAACGCCCTGAAGAGTAGCTTTTGGTTTAACGATACGTTTCAGCATTTCTAAAGGATAAACATAATAGTAATTTATCTATGTTTTTGTTTATAAGTTTAAGAATGTAAAAATATTTAGAAGGTGATTTGATACAGTTATCCCGCAATAAAAAAAATTCAAGGGTAATTTATATGACAATTGTTATTGATGGTTCAAATCTTACAGTTGAAAAAGTAGTACAGGTTGCAAGATATAACGAAGAAATAAAATTACATCCAGATGCTCTCAAACGCATTAAAAAATGTAGAGACGTTCTGGAAAAAAAGATAAAATCCAAAGAAATAATGTATGGTGTAAACACAGGAATAGGAGAATTTTCAGAATTAGTATTAACAGAAGATCAAATTAAACAATTCCAGAAATTCCTTGTATATAACCATGCAGCTGGTATAGGAGATCCTGCCCCAATTGAATATGTTCGTGGAGCTATGCTTGCACGAGTTAATGTTCATGCCCATGGACAAAGCGGCTGTAGACTTGAAATTACACAAACTCTTATTAAAATGATAAACAAGGGTGTTACTCCTTATATCTGTCAAAAAGGTTCAGTTGGTGCAAGTGGAGACTTGGCACCAATGTCTCAAATTGCGCTTTTAATGCTTGGGGAAGGAAAAGCATACTATAAAGGAAAACTGTATAGTGGAAAAGAATCAATGGAAAAAGCAGGAATTCCTATTCCGGGTCTTCAAGCAAGAGACGGGCTTTCAATAATCAACGGTTGTAACGTGCTTACTGCAATGAGCGCGATTTTCTTATATGATGCTAACAATTTTTTAAAACAAGCAGAAATCGCAACGTCAATGAGTTTAGAGGCGTTAAAAGCAAATATGAAACCATATACTCCAAAACTACATGAAGCACGTGGTTTTTCAGGAGCTATTCGTAGCGCAAAAGCAATATGCAAACTTATAAAAGATGGAGATCTTGAGGAAGGTAAAATAAAATGTAAAGTACAAGATGCCTATTCAATGCGTTCAACTCCGCAAGTAATTGGAGCTGCACATGATGCTTTGCGGTGGGCTCGACAACAAGTCGAAATAGAGCTAAATGGTGTTGGTGACAACCCAGTATTTTTTCCTGATGAAGATTTACAACTATCCGGTGCAAATTTCCAAGGTTCACCAATAGGACTTCCAATGGATATGGCAGGAATTGCAATCACTATGGTATGCATTTTAAGTGAAAGACGCATGAATCGTTTAAATAATCCTGCACTAAGTGTTGGACTACCCGCTTTTTTGACAAAGGGCGCTGGTATTTTTTCAGGTCTAATGCTTAGCCAATACACTGCGGATCATTTGATTGTAGAGCAAAAAATACTTTCAACTCCTGGATCTATACAAAGTATACCTGCTGCAGCTGATCAGGAAGATTTTGTAAGTATGGCTATGAATACAGCGATTAAAAACTTTCAGATTTTAGATAATGCATATGGCATTCTTGGGATTGAATTTATGGCTGCTGCACAAGCATTAGATTTTCGCGATTACAAATTTGGAAAAGGTGTTACAAAAGCAAAAGAAGTGATTCGCAGATATGTAAAGTTTTTAGATGAAGACAGACCTCTGTATCCAGATCATACAAAAATGATGGAACTTGTTAAATCT
>JALHTX010000090.1 GCA_022866015.1 Thermoplasmatota archaeon | reverse complement strand
AGATAAGCGATCTAGCACTTGTCGCACATCTTGCAACAATTCGCTCAAGTATCCCATTTCTTCATTTCTTTGATGGATTCCGCAGTTCTCATGAAATTCAAAAAATTGAATTGTTAAATTATGATGATATTACTAATATTATCGACTGGGATAATGTAAAAAAACACCGCGAACGTGCATTAAACCCTGAAAAACCTCATCAACGCGGAACTGCTCAAAACCCTGATATCTATTTCCAAGTAACCGAAGCAGCTAATAAATTTTATAAAGCTGTTCCAAAAATCGTTGAAGAAGAAATGCAAAAAGTAAGTAAACTTACTGGCCGAAAATATCAGTTATTTGATTATATAGGTGCACCTGATGCAAAAAAGATAATTATTATGATGGGATCTGGTGCAGAAGCTGCTGAAGAAGCAGTTGAATACCTAAATAAAAAGGGTGAAAAAGTAGGACTTGTAAAAGTAAGACTCTACAGACCTTTTTCAGTTCCACACTTTTTAAAAGTTATACCTAAAACAGTAAAAAAAATTGCTGTTCTTGACAGAACAAAAGAAAGTGGCTCATATGGTGAACCATTATATATTGATGTATCAGCAGTTTTCCAACACCAAAAAGACCGAGATATAACAGTTATAGGTGGCCGCTATGGTCTTGGCAGCAAAGATTTCACAGCAAGTATGGCAAAAGCAGTTTTTGATAACCTATCAATGAATGAACCAAAAAATAACTTCACAGTTGGAATAATAGATGATGTAACATTTACATCACTACCGATAAATGAAGAAATTGATGCAACACCAGAAGGACTCGTGCAATGCAAGTTCTGGGGTCTTGGTGGTGATGGAACAGTCGGTGCAAACAAAGATGCAATTAAAATCATTGGTGACAACACAGATATGTATGTACAAGGATATTTTGCATATGACTCTAAAAAATCTGGTGGAGTAACAGTATCACACCTTCGTTTTGGAAAAACACCTATTAAATCTACTTATCTAATAACTAATGCAGACTATATTGCATGTCATAATCCTGCTTATGTAGATAAATATAATTTACTAGAAGGCATTAAAAAGAATGGAACTTTTGTTTTAAACTGTCCATGGTCTCTTAAAGAAATGGATGAAAAACTTCCGAATTCTTTGAAAAAAGTGATAGCTGAAAAAAACCTTGATTTCTATACTATTGATGCTGTTAAAATCGCAGAAAATGTTGGACTTGGTGGTCGTATAAACATGGTCATGCAAACCGTGTTTTTCAAACTTTCAAAAGTTTTACCAGTTGATGATGCGATAGAATATTTAAAAGTTGCAATAGAAGATACTTACGGTAAAAAAGGTAAAGATATAGTTAAAATGAACTGGGAAGCAGTAGATGCATCATCTAAAAATATAAATAAAATTACGTATCCTGCATCATGGAAAAATCTAACATCTGAAAAATCAGTTAAACACGTTGAACCAGAATTTGTAAGTGAAGTTATGAGACCAATGCTTGCTCAACAAGGTGACAAACTACCAATAAGTAAGTTCACACCAGGTGGTTTATTTCCTATGGGTACCACAAAATATGAGAAACGCGGAGTCGCAATAAATGTCCCTGAATGGCAGATTGAACATTGTATTCAATGTAATCAGTGCTCAATGGTTTGTCCACATGCAGCAATAAGACCAGTTCTTATAAAAGATGAAGAACTAAATAAAGCTCCAAAAGGATTTGTTGTAAAAAAAGCAGTAGGAAAAGATGCACAGGAACTTAACTTTAGAATACAAGTATATCCAGAAGATTGTATGGGTTGTGGAAATTGTGCTGATATATGTCCCTCTAAAGAAAAAGCACTTGTTATGAAACCTTTTATAACTCAAATAGGACAGGTTACAAATCAAAAATATACAGAAACAATTTATATACGCACTGGTGGTTTTGATAAATACAGTGTAAAAGGAAGTCAATTCCAGCAGCCTTTACTTGAGTTTAGTGGAGCCTGCGCTGGTTGCGGGGAAACACCTTATCTTAAACTTGCAACTCAGCTGTTTGGCGGTAGAATGATTATTGCAAATGCAACAGGCTGTTCAAGTATTTGGGGTGGTTCTGCACCATCGGTACCATTTACAACAGATAAGGATGGTTATGGACCTGCATGGGCAAACAGCTTATTTGAAGATAACGCTGAATATGGTTTTGGTATGGTACTTGCAACAATACAGCGTAGAAACAAACTTGCAGATCTAATAAAAAAAGCAAAAGAAAATACCTCAGGGGAACTTAAAGAAGCATTTACAAAATGGGTTGAAAATAAAGATAGCGCAGAAGGCTCTAAAGAATGGGGAGATAAAATCAAAGAACTTCTTAAAAACAATCATAGTGACAAAACCCTTAACGAGATATGGGAATTAAGAACCATTCTTACTAAAAAAAGCATCTGGGCGGTTGGTGGT
>JALHTX010000089.1 GCA_022866015.1 Thermoplasmatota archaeon | reverse complement strand
ATATGATCATTATGAATCCACTGGATGGAAAAACCTTGAACAATCTGGTGCGTACATCCGAGATCAACCAAACCACCATAAAATTACAGTTGTTGATGATCGGCAACAACGATTACTAACCAGAGCCGCCGAGTTAGATACAGCAAGACCGTAGGGCTTGCTGAGGAACGAAGGCGGAACGGGATTATAAGGGCGCCGCCCTTATTTCATTTCATAATTCTACCAAAGCTTTTTTGGATTTTATTAATGCTTCATATTTCTCAATATTATCAATCATTTTGGCAATATTTTCAGGCTTCAAAGATAATCTTTCAGTAGAGTATCTTTGTTCATATTTGTTCAATTCTCTAGAACGAATAAAAATATCAATACAACCTTTTCTCTTTGCTACCCCAGATGGTGCAATTTCAATGTTATCAAAATCTTCATCAGTTAATTCTGGTATATCTTTTGGGTGAGATATTCCTAAAGAATCAAAAAGAACACAAGTTCCTTTCAATATTTTTTCATATTTTCCAATTTTATTAAAATATGTGTTTAACTCTGGAATATCATCAGCATCCAACTTATTATAATATGCTACTATTTGATACTCTACGCCTGTTTTTTCAACATTACATTTTCCAAATCTTGTTTTTATTTCTTCCATTTCCTATTTCCCCGTCATGATATTTCATACTCTGCATAAGAGGGTTTTCCCACTTATCATTACCCAATTTCAAATTAATACCAGCCATCTCAGCAGGAGTACAACCAAACAATGACATATGTTGTCTAATGAAATTATAATAAAGTTGATGACCACGAACAAACATAGAATATTCATCTTTAAGACCACGCTGTGTTTTATTCCGTTCAGTTTTTGTGTAAAAAACCCCACAATGCAACAGAACCCCCAAAGTCGAATTATAAAAAAAATGACTGGTATTAAAAGAGAGAATAATAGTAAATTTTAAATATGAGTTCTTCATGTCGGATAAAAGTGTATTGCATAACTTTTAAATATGTTGAATTTGGGGGAATATATAAAATATGATGCCAAGTGAGAGAAAGAAAAAAGAAAAACCAAGCATTGAAGAAATAACACGTTGCCCTAAATGCGGAAGTACACATCTTACCAAGGATTACTCACGTGCAGAACTAGTCTGTGAAGATTGTGGTCTTGTAATAGATGAAGATTTTATCGATCACGGACCAGAATGGCGTGCTTTTGATTCAGACCAAAGAGAAAAACGTGCACGTGTTGGTGCACCAATGACATATACAATTCATGATAAAGGTTTATCAACAATGATCGGCTGGAAAAACCGAGATTCATATGGAAAAAGCATCCCAACAAGAAACCGTGCACAACTATACCGTCTAAGAAAATGGCAGAGACGTATAAGGATCTCTGATGCAACAGAAAGAAACCTAGCATTTGCATTATCCGAACTAGACCGTATGGCCTCAGGGATGAGTCTTCCAAGAAACGTTAGAGAAACCGCCGCTATGATTTATAGAAAAGCGGTTCTTAAAAACCTTATTCGTGGAAGAAGTATCGAAGGCGTATCAGCAGCAGCACTATATGCAGCATGCAGACAATGTAACGTACCAAGAACACTTGATGAAATAGCCGGAGCATCAAGAGTTTCTCGTAAAGAAATCGGAAGAACCTATAGATTTATCGCAAGAGAACTTGGACTAAGATTAATGCCAACATCACCACAAGATTACATATCACGTTTCTGCAGTGAACTAAAACTCTCAGGAGATGTACAAAGTAAATCAATAGAAATACTAAAAGACGCAGCAGATAAAGAGCTGACAAGCGGACGAGGACCAACAGGCGTCGCAGCAGCAAGTATCTACATCGCAAGTATACTATGTGGAGAAAGACGTACACAACGAGAAGTAGCAGATGTAGCAGGTGTCACAGAAGTCACAATTCGTAACCGTTATAAAGAACTAGCTGAGCGTTTGGATATAGATATAATTCTATAATCCATTTTTTCTATCTTTTTTATATGACGCGTTGGTACACAGAAAAAAAACATGAACATTACTACAAACAAGCAAAACAAACTGGTTATCGTGCACGCTCAGCATTTAAACTTTTACAAATTAATAATAAATTTAAAATCATTAAAAAAGATGATGTTGTAATTGATCTCGGCGCAGCACCAGGCGGATGGAGCCAGGTTGCAAAAAAAATTGTTGCAGAAAATGGAACAGTTGTAGGAATTGATTTATCCTCAATTAAAGCAATTGAAGGTATTATTTTTTTACGGGGTGATATGGCACAAGAAGAATCAATAACTAGACTAAGGCAAGTTATCGCAGACAAAGAGGTAGATGTTATAATTTCTGATATGAGTCCTAATATATCTGGTAACTATAGCGTTGATCAAGCCCGTAGTGTTTTTTTATGCGAGCAAGCTTTAAAAACAGCAAATATTCTTCTTAAAAAAAATGGTAATTTTATATGTAAAATCTTTGAAGGTGAAGATCTAAAAGATTTATTAGAAAAAATCAAATCTATGTTTATAACAGTTAAACAATTCAATCCACCTGCATCTCGTAAAACAAGCTCAGAAGTATATATTATTGCTAAATCATTTATAAAAAATTGATTCTAAACCCGTGCAAAAGCTAAAAAACAATAATTCTTTAGGTTTGTATCCTAATTACGGTGTATACGAAAACATTATAAACTTATACAAACAATAATATATGTCATACATTTACTTAAAATCTGCATCCATTTGCAGTTCGTGGGGGAAAAAAATGAAAAACAAATCTTTGGATTTAGAATCGTTTTTTAATGAAACTTATCTTCATGTTGAACAAAAACTGGATGATAAAATCCCTGATAAAAAAATTAGAAATGCCTTAAATGGCGGTAAACGTTTACGCTCATTGCTTGCACAACTATCTTTTAAATCATGTACAACCGGATTAGAACATCCCTCTAAATATCATAAATCACTTGAATCATCAGTAAGTATTGAACTTGCCCATGGTGCAAGTCTTGTTCATGATGACATAATTGATAAAGATATGGAAAGACGGGGGAAACCTGCCTTTTATGTTAAAGAAGGAGTGAGTAAAGCACTTCTAATAGGTCATAAAATGCTAGCAAATGGTTTTGACATTGCACTTTCACATGGTAAAGAAGTTGCAAAACTATATGTTGATTCATGGAATGACGTTGTAAACGGAGAAATATCCGAAGTTGATTTTAACAATAATGGTTCAAGTGCACATACTTCGACAAAAAAACAAATATTTGAGGCATACAATAGAATAATTGATCTTAAAACTGCAGGTCTTTTTGCATCTGCCTGTAAAGTTGGAGCAATTGAAGCAGATATGACAGGCGACATACTAAAAGTGTTTTCAGATTATGGTCGGGAAATTGGTCTTGCATATCAACTTGCAGATGATTTAGTTGATCTTGCAAACGGTGAAATGCTAAATAGTGTAATAATTCCACTTTTTAATAGACTTGAAAATAAACCAAAAATTGGTATAATTAAAAAACGAGAACTTAAAAAAACGTTTGCAAAAAACCAAGATAAAATAAAACAGTATTGTATCGATGAAATAAAAAAACATGTCACACTTGCTGAAGAACTCAGCAACTCAAATCTTATTCCTGAATCAAATTATAAAAATCTTCTATTACAAGCACCAAAATATATTATAAATAGAATGCTTAGTGAAATTGAAATCACGATATAGTTTTTTTAATTTATCACTTATTTTTTAACTTCAAAATACAATTTTGTTGCAGGCCTTGTATGGAAAAAAATAACACCTAAATCTGTTATAAAAGCAAGTATTACAATTATGAGACCAATTATTGAAAATTCATCTTTAAAAATTACTAAGTTTATCATAAAACTTGCAAGTAAAAACCCAAAAATTGCTAGGAAAATCGTTGAAAAAATTAAACCTGTAGACCAAACCCATTTATCTTTTTTATAAATTCCATATGCAATAATTACAAATACAGATGAAAAAACAAGAGCGATACTTGTCGAGGTTAAATATCCAACAGAAAGAATTGGAACTACTTTGTCAAATTGTTCCTGAAATGAAGGTGGAACTTCAGAAGGCCAATTAGGTATATCAATTAAAGTTATTAGCGAATTCATTCCCCAAATAATAAATAATCCGGCCAAGGTTGCCCACAGTAGAATCAGAAAGTATATTGTTTTATTTTTATCAGTCAATTTTTTACCTTACCTTCCAATTTTTAATTAGTAAATAGTTTAACAAGCATATTTATTTTTTCTTCTTTTCAAAAAAAATAAACAAAAAACATCAACTAATAAATTTATGATTAAAGTTATAATAAACTTTACAATAATTATTATTTTGAAATGATTATTACTGCATGGTCTTTTTCATAAGGTTCTAATTCAAAGACTTGTTTTATATTTAAACTATTTTCCTTTAAATAATTGCATACTTTTTCATATGCAATTTTTGGTTTCATTGCAACATCAATACTTCGTGCTTTTACCATTATTATTCCGGTACCATTTTCTTTGAGATATTTTTTTATGTTTTCAACAAAAATTTCTGCTTGATTCCTCTGTGATATATCTTGATATATTAAATCAACACTAGGAACAATACTTGCGTATCTATCAGGATGAAATGCATCGTTTAGTATAGGAATTATATTTGGTCTTTTTTCACAAACAGTAATTAGTTTTTTCATTGAGATAGGGGAGCTTTCTACTGCATAAATTATTCCATCTCTTGTAATGTCTGAGATATGACTTACTGTTGTACCTGTTGCAGCCCCTAGATATAAAACATTGTAGTCTTTTTTTATTTCAATTTCTACTCCATTAAGTATTGCTGCCGCAAGTTTACTTCTATAGGGTATCCATGAGCGTAATTCTTTGTTTTTGTCTTTAATTATTTTTTCACCATAAACTTTGATACCTTTACATTCTTGAAGATTTTCTGTGAAAAGTTGCTT
>JALHTX010000088.1 GCA_022866015.1 Thermoplasmatota archaeon | reverse complement strand
ATATCCATTAACTATATGGATAAAAATAGCAAAAGTTGAACTAAGTCTAAAATTCTTTAACATCGGCTCTGTTGACGCAAAAGTAAAAAATATAGGTGAAGCAGACATTACTAACCTTAATTGGGAGTTTGATATAAGTCGTAATGCAACACTTAATTTCAGAGACATAAATGTTGATGGAAACGATGTAATAGCAAGTCTACTTGTTGGAGAAGTTGAAACAATATCTAGTGATTCAATAGGTCTAAGATTTGGAAGAGCTACTGTAAAAGTAACAGCCACAAAAACCGGATATATCAGCCCAACGACAATAACCGCTCAAGCATTTATAATCGGACCTATAATAATAATTCCATCAGGCTAAAGAACAAAATCAATAATTTGAAAATAATAAGAGATAAAAAAAACATCTTCTCTTATTTTTTATATTTTTTTATTAAACTTATTTTATTAAACTTTGTTTTTTATTAACCTTCTACTTCAGGAAAACAAAGCCAAGAAGTAAAAGGTGCAAAACCTATCATTAATAGATTTGAATAAAATAAACCTGGGAATACTGCAAAAATAATGATTCCAGTGAAACCAGCTATATATCCAACTAATACTGGTGCTAATAAAGAAATTAATTGATATTTAATTGAATTTAAGAAATCTAAACAGAGAACATAACCACCAAATATTAGTGCAAAAAAATGTGAAAAAGCATTAGTAAGTCTTTTTCCCTGATATCCAAGACCTAGCCCAATACCTCCACCAACAACTATTATCGGAGAAAAATGAGCAATAAAATTTTTATTAGTTACGTTAGTAAATTTTAATGTTTTATTTTCCAATCTATTCAAATCAATTATATCTTCCAATTTTATATTATTAGAAATTAGGTTATTTTCTTTTAATTCTTCTAAAACATATTCGAATTTTTCTATATAGTCTAAATCTGAGTTCAAAATTTTAATTAAATTACTGTTTATTTTATTTAATTCAATCCTACTTATTTTTTTAAAAATTTTTTCATGATTTCCATCTGTATTGTTAATAATAATATTTAAAGTAACATCCTGTATCTTTTTTGTATCTTGTATATTTAAAGATTGACTTAAAGCAATTTCATCAGATTTTATATTAAATGATTGCGAGGCAATGTTAGGAAAAATTGATAATAACAAAGTTATTATTATAATTATAACTAACCAACGTTTTTTTTTAAGCATTTTATTCCCCCACAAATTATTTTTACTATATATCTTGATCACAAATTTTTTTATGAAGACAAATAATAAAACAAATTTTAGTTTAATAAAGTTTTCCTAAACAACATTTATTAATATATATATTACTTATATAATATATATTTTCCTTGTTTATGATTTTGTGAAAGTTTTTTATAAGTATCCGCATTTTTAATATTTTTTTTAATAAACTCTTTATCTTGTTTTATAATTTTTCCAGGTATTCCAAGAACAAGACTATTTTCTGGCACAATCATATCCGATGTTACAAGCGAGTTTGCACCTATTATACTACCCTTACCAATTTTTGCACCGTTTAAAACAGTTGAATTTATCCCTATTAAGCATTCGTCTTCTATTATTGCACCATGTACAATTGAACAATGTCCAAGCGACACATTTTTCCCAATTTTTACAGGATGATCTATATCACAGTGAATAACACAGTTATCTTGCACATTTGTTCCATCACCTATTTCGATTGTGTTTTCATCTCCTCTAATCACTACACAGGGATATATACCACAGTTTTTACCTATTTTTACATTTCCAATTATAACTGCCGTTTTATGCACAAATGTTGATTTATCTATTTCTTGACCCATTTTTTATCTCATCCCGATTTTTTTGAAAACATTATTTGTTTTTTATATTTTATGTATGAATCAACATTATTTAAAATTTTTATTAAATACATATATTATGTTAATAAAACCTATAAATATATCACTACAAATTAAAAAAATATTTATTAAAATATGATTCATCTTCATTTTTTTTATGCATAATAAAAGTGGAATGTGAGATAAGATAAAATCTGTAAAATTAAATAAGAAAAAGTTGCTAATTCAATAACTTGTTTATTTGCAACAATTATAATAATTTATATACATATAAAAAGATAATGTTTAAAATATGACCTATATAAGAACAAATGGACCCTTAATACTTCTGGTTTTACTTTACTTCTGGGTTTTTTTATTTACCTTATTTAACATATCTTTTAATAAAGGTTGGAAAACATATCTTATAATATCATTTGGATTACTAATAATTCTTACCTTAATTTTAATATATATAAGAATAAAAAATACAAAAAAACTCTACATTAATATAGAAGAATTCGAAAAAACTCTTGAAGGCGGCCTTTATCATTTTAAATGCCCTACTTGCACAGGCATTTTTGCAATTAAAAAATCAAAAAGCAATAATAAAAAACCTGTCAAAATGACATGCCCAGATTGCGGCATTATAGGAGTAATACCATCTTATCCATTATGTATAGAAGAAGAAATACCTGAGAAAAAATCAATAAAAACAAGTTTTAAATGCTTAACTTGCGGTGAAGCAATAGCAGTATGGGCTGAAGGAACTGATTTGCATAACGACATACAAGTGTTTTCTTGCCCATTCTGTGGTATAAAAAAACCGTTAAAAAAATTTTAAAGAATATGTCGTATTTTTATTGCTTCTCCATAACTACTTTTTTTCATATCTAAACCATTCATAACCGCAGCACCGATTCCGATAAGGCTTTTTTTTCTAAAAATTAAAACCTCATCACCAATTCTTATATCTTCATCTGCGTTTAATATACCTGGTGAAAGAATAGAGCCTTTTGGTATGAAATCATCTGCTATTTCAACCCTATACTTTTCAGATGATTCTATCTTTTTTGCTCCAGCGAGTGTCAAAGATATAAAACCACGGTCTTTTGTAAGCATTCCAAGTTGTTTGCTGTTTTCAATTATCATTAAATCTGGATATCTACCAAAGATTTTTGTATCCTTTAATAGTTTTTTACCAATGCTTTTTCCAAACTGATAACATGCAAGCGATTCAAGGTTTTGCCTTGTCCTCTCATATCTATCTATTTTTTCAAAACCTACCATACTTTCCTGCAGAGTAATTTTAAGTTTTTCAAGTGATTCATCAGATGTAGGACTATCGATACAAGTAATTATTGGTTTTTTTATGACATCTTTAATAAAACTAGTAATTCCCTTTGGCAGATGCACAATTATTTTTTCGTATTTATTTTTAGAAAGATACTTGGTTAGCAGTGTTTTTATCATTTTTTTCTCGTCTTCATTCCAAACCCCTATAACAGGTATATCATAGTTAGCAGCAGGATACACAAGTTCAAGTTCACGAGGGACAAGACCCAACGGTGACGTGATAATTAATTCATGAATAATATCAGGATTAACTGTATCAAGTATCGCCCTTCTAAAAAATTTATGTGTCTTTGAAAAAGAATAAGGTTTTTTAGCAGAACAAGGAAGAAGAAGTAATATTTTTACACAAGAAGGCTTACAATAACGATTTAGAACCCTACTTTGAAATCTTTTTATTTCAGAGCGGCTAAATGATTCAGAACATGTAGCATAAATAGTTTTATTACTTACCACAGGGGTTTGTTCTTCCAAAAATTCATAATAATTCATATCAAGATTTCTAAGAATAGTTACATACAATGGATTTGTTTTAACTTTTTTTTCAACATAATTTCTAAGATTACCTGTTTTTATAATGTTTCTTACTTGTTTAACTTCATTAAAAAGCATATAGTAATTATGATTTAGGATATCTTCAAATGATAGTTCCGAAGGTTTTTTGTTTATATTATTACAAATTGGACAATTACAAGGTAATTCTATTAAATCCTTTATACTATATTCACCGTCAGCAAAAAACATATTTTTGTTTCTTGCAGCAATAATAGCACTTGTTGTATCAAATAAATCAATACCCATATAGCATAAAAGTGCAAGGTTTGAAGGCATTGCAATTGAAGGAGTATAAATTATTTTTTCATAGCCTATTTTTTTCCGTAGGTTTATTATTAAATCTACAAAGTTTTTAGATTTTTTAAAAAGCTGAGAGGTATACTCAATAATTATAAATTCTGTTTTTTCATCTATATGATAAAAAAAAAATTCATCTAGTTTTAAAGGTGTTTGTAAAAATTTAAAAACTGGTTTATTTGTTTTAACTTTATTATTAGAAAGTATTATATCTGCTTTATCAAATGCTTTGAAACGGTTTGTACTAACTGATAAAATATTTGGGGTTACAATCCTTTTATCATTTATTAATAGTTCCCCAATTCTTGAGAGTTCATCACTTTTTTTCACGTTAAATTGCATTGTTAAGAGATATATTGTTCTATTTAAAGAATATTTAGGATGAATTAACTTTTATTACAGCCTAGACCGAAATAAAGAATAAAAAGTATTAAATGTATCAACAAATTAAAATTCTCCCCTAAACACTAATTTTTTAAAATGATTTAATTTCGAAAAAAGAAGTAAGATAGATTCTAACTATTTCATATAACTCTGAGTGATAAGATTCATTTCCTTGGAAGATAAAACTATTTCACTTGCTAATGCATTTGCTTCTACATGATTAAGCTGCGATGACTTGGGGATGGTAATCACACCATTAATATTGATTAGCCATGCAATAGCTATCTGGTGGATGGTTGCGTTATGTCTTTCTGCAATTTTCTCAAGCTTCTCCATTAGTTCTAAATCAAGATTTTTTAAACCTCGATGACCAAGAGGACTAAATGCCGTAAGAGTGATGCCGTGTTTTTGGTAAAAAGATATATTATTTATGATATGTTTTTGATAACCAACGTTAATACGGAGTTGATTATTGACAAGTTCTGCCTTCTTCAGACACTCTTGTGCTTTCTGAAATTTTTTTACAGAAAAATTACTCACTCCGATATATCGTGTTTTACCTTCTGCGAGAAGTTCTTCCAATAGCCGCATGTTTCTCTTGATAGGGATAAAAGGATTAGGAAAGTGAATTAAATACATATCAAAATATTTGAGACCTAAGCGCTCAAGGCTCTTTTCAGCTGCTTTCTTCATCTGCGAATAACGAAAATGTGTTGGGAGCAATTTGCTAGTCACAAACACCTCATCACGATCATACTTTGCCACCACTTCCCCAACAATTCGCTCCGAAGTACCTAATCCATATGCTTCCGCAGTATCTATATGCGTCATCCCCAACTTTATTCCATGTGTTAATGATTTTTTCCAGTGTTCATAATAATCCTTAGATTTCCCTGCCTGAATACCCCAAGTACCCTGCCCAATAACAGGGATTTTTTCCCCAGTTTTATCTAGTTCAGTTAAACGCATGTATCCTACCTCATCCAGAGAAATAGCAGATGGCTAAAGAAATTTGTGTTTAAAATTTTTAACTATAAAAATCAAAAAGGAAGATTAAATCGACCATTGACCATCAATAGTTGTCGCGTAATAATTTTTATTTTCATCAGTTTTAATATTATTAGTGCAACGACTAATTAGCCTTCCTCATTTTTTACTCTTAACCCAAAAGAAAAGTTATTTAAGTAAAAACAAAATTGCTCAGATGATACTCTATGAAAGCATCACAAGAAAAGCTTATTGTAACTGTCACTACTGCAAACGCCTGGATTTATCCTGAAGCAAAGAATTATCCAAAAACACCTGAAGAAATCATAGAAAATACAATCAAATGTTATGAATCAGGAGCAAGCATTGCTCATATTCATCTACCGAAACAAAATATTAAAAAAACTATTGATTTAATCAGAGATCAGTGTGATATAATTATACAGGGGGGTATGTCTAGTGATCCTATTGATGAACGTAAAGAACTATTTGATGCAAAACCAGATATGGTTTCTATTATTTTGAATCATCATGATGAATGTTTCAAAGAAATCGAAGTGTATCGGTTACATCCTCGAAAAGAACTAGAGGATTATTGCAGATTATGTCAAAAAACCAAGATTAAACCAGAATTTGAAGTTTGGCATCATGGTTCCATTTGGAATTTAAATTATCTGGCTACAAAAAAATTAGTAGATAAACCATATTTCCTCACGTTGTTTCTCGGATGGCCTGGTGGTACTTGGTCCCCCCCAACATCAGATGAATTCTTACATAGAATCAAATATCTTCCAGTAGACTCAATATGTTCAGTAAGTGTAATGGGACCTGATCAAGAAATTATCCTTCCTTTAGCTATAATGCAGGGTAAACATGTTAGAGTCGGAACTGAGGATTACCCATATATTAAAAAAAAGGTGTTAGCAAAAGATAGTAGTGAACTGGTAAAGAAAATTGTACAACTAAGCAAGGAAAAAGGTAGAGAAATTGCTGATCCATCTGAGGCAAGAAAAATTATTGGGATAAAATGAAAAAGAATGTTTTTTGTGGGAGAGGATTGTTATGAAAATCGTTGGAATAAATGGTAGCCCAAGGAAAAATGGTAACACATATTTTTT
>JALHTX010000087.1 GCA_022866015.1 Thermoplasmatota archaeon | reverse complement strand
GTTTCTTCTCCACAGACAAAAGCACCTGCGCCTCTAACAATGGTCATATCGAAATCAAAACCTGATCCAAGAATATTTTTGCCAACTAGACCATATTTCTGTGCTTGTTCTATCGCATTTTTCATGGTTTTAACTGCAATTGGATATTCATCTCGAACATAAACAATCCCCTGATTTGCCCCTATCGCATATGCACCAATTAGCATTCCCTCCAAAATGCTGTATGGGTTACCTTCAATAAGGCTACGATCCATATATGCACCAGGATCGCCCTCATCAGCATTACAAATAATGTACTTCTGAGCACCCTTGGATTTTCTGCATGATTCCCATTTTAAACCAGCAGGGAAACCAGCACCTCCTCGTCCTCGTAAACCAGATTTTTTGATTTCATCAATAATTTTTTCGGGACTCATATTTGTTAGTGCTTTTGCTGCTGCCTCATAACCACCTATTGTAAAATAATCCTCGATTTTGTATGGATCTAGTAATCCATTATCAGCAAATACAATACGTTTTTGTCCCTTGTAAAACTGTACATCTTTTTCGTAAATTATTTTTTTTCCTGTTAGAGGATCCACATAAAGCAATCTGTCAATGATTTTTCCTTTTACAATAGTATCTGTGACTATGTTCTTTACATCCTTTGATTTTACTTGTTTATAAAAAATCCCTTTAGGGTGAATTACAATTATGGGTCCTTTTTCGCAAAAACCGTGGCAGCCAGTGACCTTAATATCAACTTTGTCTTGAAGTTTTTGTTTTTTAATTTCTCGTCTAAATGTTGATATAACCTTCTCACAACCAGACGCATTGCATCCTGTACCGCCACAGATGGTTATCAATGTTTTTTCTTTCTTGATATTTTTAATGATGTTTTCTTTGATCTGTTTTAAATCCGCTGCATTCTGTATTTTTTTCATTTCCTACCACTTTATTATTTATTAAGAAGTTTTGTAATCATTTCTTTTTCTTTGCATATTTCTTTAATGTAGATGCAATCTTCTTGGTATTCATTTGTCCATGATATTTTCCATCAATAACAACTAAAGGTCCTAGAGCACATGCGCCGAGACATCGCACTGTTTCAAGAGTAAATTTTTTATCAGGTGTTGTTTCATCAACTCCGATATTTAATTGGTTTTGTATTTCCTGCAAAACCTTGGGTCCTCCTCTAACATGGCAGGCAGTCCCGCAACAAGCTGTTACAACATGTTTTCCACGGGGTTTTAAGCTAAATGATTTGTAAAAAGTAGCTAAACTATAGACATCGATAAGAGGAATATCGAGTTTTTCAGAAACATATTTCAGAGTCTCACAGGGAAGCCACCGGTTCTTAGACTGTATGTCCTGTAATATAGGTATCAAAGCTGATTTTTTATATTCATGACTCTCTAGTATTTTATCTATTTCTGCCGGATTCAATAAATTACTACCCCCAAATTGTTGAATTTTGAATAAGTAATATATTTTAATATCTTACGAAAAAAGCTAATATACCTAATTAATAAATAATTTAAAATTAATTACCCTCTATATTTCACTTAGTTATTGATTAGTACTAAAGTTTTAATAATGGAGTTCGATACGGAGCACGAATATATCGGAGGAATACTTTATGGATGAAAGTGTAAAAGCATTCATGGAAAAGGTCATTGAAAAAAATCCAGGTGAAAAAGAGTTCCATCAGGCAGTTCGTGAAGTAGTGGAAAGTATTATGCCTTACATTGAAAAAAATCCCAAATATAAGAAAGCTAAAATCTTAGAAAGAATGGTTGAACCTGAGAGAGTAATAATGTTTCGTGTTCCTTGGGTTGATGATAAAGGTGAAATCCAAATCAACCGAGGTTACAGAATAGAATTTAATAATGCCATTGGTCCATATAAAGGAGGCCTTCGTTTTCATCCTAGTGTAAATTTAAGTACACTTAAATTTCTTGGTTTTGAACAAACCTTTAAAAATAGTCTCACAACGCTACCAATGGGTGGTGGTAAAGGTGGATCTGATTTCAATACAAGAGGTAGATCTGATGATGAAATTATGCGTTTCTGTCAATCATTTATGTCTGAGCTATTTAGACATATAGGACCAGATACTGATGTTCCTGCAGGGGATATAGGGGTTGGAGGTAGAGAAATCGGATACTTATTTGGAATGTATAAAAAATTAACAAACGAATTTACAGGTGTTTTAACTGGTAAAGGTAGAAACTGGGGCGGTAGTCTTATCCGGCCTGAGGCAACTGGTTATGGTGCAGTTTATTTTGCCCAAGAGCTGCTTAAGAGAATAGGAGAAGATATCAAAGGAAAAACAGTAACTGTTTCTGGTTTTGGCAATGTTGCATGGGGTGTTGCTTTAAAAGTAACTGAACTTGGTGGTAAGATTGTTACTATTTCTGGTCCAGATGGATATATCTATGATAAAGATGGTATTAAAGGGGAAAAAATAAATTATATGCTAGAAATGCGTGCTTCAAATAGAGATCGAGTTAAAGATTATACAGATAAATATAATGTGCCTTTCCATTCTGGGAAAAAGCCCTGGGAAGTAAAATGTGATATTGCTTTTCCAAGTGCAATTCAAAATGAACTTGATGAAAGCGATGCAAAAACCCTAATTAAGAATGGTTGTAAACTTATCGCTGAAGTTTCAAATATGGGTTGTACACTTGAAGCGGCTAAATTAGCAACTGAAAAAATAATGTTTGCACCAGGTAAGGCAGTTAATGCTGGTGGTGTAGCTGTGTCAGGCCTTGAAATGTCACAGAATAGTATGAGGATTAGTTGGACTGCTGAAGAAGTAGATAAAAGATTACATCAAATAATGAAGGACATTCACGAATCCTGTGTTAAATATGGATTAGTTTCTGGTGAAAAAATAGATTATATTAAAGGTGCCAATATAGCAGGTTTTGTTAAAGTCGCTGATGCAATGATTGAACAAGGTGTAGTATAAATTAGATAAACTAACTTTTAATCAAACCAATTATTTCTTTTTTTTCAAAATATACAAAAAAATTTTAAGATGCAAAGGCTTGTTAGTTATTTATTAATTAGAAAGTTATGGTGTAATTTGTATGAAAATATCTGCCTCTGCGTTTAGAGCATTAGGAATAAAAGATGATTTTGAGGAGTATTACAAACTAAGCAGTCAGATTTATCACAATCTTGCGCCGTTCCATGTAAAAGAAATTTTAATTGTTTCAAGCTTATATGATGCATTTATAATCGAAGAAGAAGGTTTAATCGCAGAGTTAGTCATTGGGCAATATCAAAATCTTTTTCTAGGATATCCACCACGTGTAACTAGTGTTTCTTCAGGAGAAAAAGCTCTTTTAAAAATAAAAGAACACAAATACGATCTAGTAATAACAATGGCAAAAAACATAGGAATGGATCCGTTTGAATTTGGGAAAAAAATAAAAGAAATCCATCCTGGTCTTCCTGTTATTCTTTTGGCTACAGATAGAGCTGATATCAATCAATTTGAGGAAAGGAATGTAAAATCAGGTATTGATAAAATATTTGCATGGAGGGGCGATTCAACACTTTTTCTTGCAATAATTAAATTTGTAGAAGATAGTATAAACGTCAGATACGACACTGTAAATGGTAACGTTCGTGTGCTTCTTATGGTAGAAGACTCTATTTACTATTACTCTATGTTTTTACCAATTCTTTATACTGAAATCGTTCAACAGACACGCCGTTCTATTTCAGAAGACTTTAATGATACACAACGTTTATTAAAAGCAAGAGCTCGACCGAAAATTTTACTTGCAGAAACTTTTGAAGAGGCAATGTACTTCTACAAAAAATATCAAGATTATATCCTAGGAATCATATCTGATGTTTCCTTCAAACAAAAAGGTAATATAAATCAAAATGCTGGTTATGAATTTTTACAGGCGATCAGAAAAGAATCCCCTTTTCTTCCGATTTTAATGCAGTCATTTGACCCTGAAAACCGAGAAAAAGCAGATTTATTAGATGCTTGTTTTTTAGATAAAAACTCCTCCACTGTTGTCCTAGATTTTCGACATTTTCTTTTAAATCATCTTGGATTTGGTGATTTTATATTTCTTTTACCAAAAGAAGAAAAAAAACAAAAAAACGTTAGTCATGATACTGATAGTTATCATGTTCTTACAACAGAGGTCGCTCGTGCATCAAATATGAAAGAATTTGAAGAAGCTTTACAGAAAGTAACTTTTGAATCAATTAGGTACCACTCTGATAGAAATCATTTTTCCAACTGGCTTATGGCTCGTTGTGAATTTGATCTAGCAAATGAATTACGCCCAAGAAAAGTATCAGATTTCTCTAACATTGATGAGATGAGAAAATATCTTATCGATATATTTAATAAAACAAGACGTGATAAACAACGCGGTATAATAACGGATTTTTCTGAACAAAAATTTGAGTTTGATTCATCTTTTACTCGTTTACGTGGAGATTCGTTAGGAGGAAAAGGAAGAGGGTTAGCGTTTATTAGAGCATTTTTAAATAGATACAATATAGAAGAAAAATATAAGAATATTAATATTAATGTACCAAGTTCAGTTATAATAGGTACTCTTGAATTTGACCGTTTTATCTCTAAAAACAATTTATATGTTTTTTTAGATATGGAAGATATATCTGATGAGGATATAGCACAAGCATTTCTTGACTGTGAAATTTGCGATGAATTAAAACAAAATCTTAAAACTATTTTAAAACATTTTAAGAAACCAATATCTGTTAGATCATCTAGTCTTCTTGAGGATTATCAGAATCATCCATTTGCTGGCATGTATTCAACATATTTTTTACCAAACAACCATGATGATGAAGAAGTAAGACTTAAACATCTTTGCCAGGCTATTAAACTTGTTTATGCCTCTGTATTTTTTAAAGAACCTAAAGCATATGCCGAATCTCTTTCATTAAAGATTGAAGAAGAGAAAATGGCGATTATTATTCAAGAGTTAGTAGGAAACGAGTTCGGAGCAAGATTTTATCCTACCTTATCAGGTATTGCTAGATCATATAATTTCTACCCAGTATCTCATCAAAATGCTGAAGATGGAATTGCAATTATAGCTTTAGGTTTTGGTAGAACTGTCGTCGGAGGAGAAAAGATATTTAGATTTTCCCCTCGTTATCCTGGCATTATTCCTGATTTTTCAACACCTGAACTAGTACTTGAGAATACTCAGCGTGAACTTTATGTTCTCGATACTCAGAAAAAAGATTTTGATTTCTATGAAAAAAATTTAGACACTTTGAAAAAAATGAATATTTCAGATATTGCAAACGATGGTTGGTTAGGTCTAGTTGCAAGTATTTATGATAGAAATGATGGAATAATTCGTGATGGTTTTTCTAGTGACGCAAATCCCTTGATTACTTATGCCGGGATTTTAAAATATGATGCTTTTCCACTTGCATCAATTTTGCAGGATCTTCTTTCAATTGGACAAAAAAGCATGGGATGTCCTGTGGAATTTGAATTTGCAGTTAATGTAGATCCAGAAAATAAATCTCCTCCAACTTTTGCTATTTTACAAATTAGACCATTTGTTTTATTACAGGAACCACTTGATATAGGTTGGGATACTCATGAGGATCATAATCAAGTTTTTATTCAATCTGATAAAGCGATGGGACATGGTATAATAGATTCAATTCAAGATATTGTATATATACCAGCTGAACTTTTTGATAACTCCAAGACCATTGAAATTGCTGAGGAGGTTGGAGTAATAAATAAAACATTAGTTGCGTCTTCATCACAATATCTTTTAATAGGACCTGGTCGGTGGGGTACTCAAGATAGATGGCTTGGAATTCCAGTTAGATGGAATCAGATATCTGGTGTAAAAGTTGTGGTAGAAACCGCTCTTGAAAATTTCAATATAACACCTTCACAAGGATCACATTTTTTCCAAAATATGATAAGTCGAGGGATCGGTTATATTGATATACCTTTGGATACCAAGGATTGTTTTATTGATCAAAAGTGGCTTCAAAATCAAAAAGTATTCAATGAATTAAAATTTGTAAAACACGTTCAACTATCAGCACCTCTCCTTGTAAAACTTGATGGAAGATCCGGTCGAGCACTGATTCTTAAATCTGAAAAAACTGAGTAAAAAATAGGGTTTGTTATTCTTCATAAAATATTAAAAAAACTCTGGCATACCTTTTATGTAAAAATTATAAAATAAGAAGTGTAAAAATGTACGAAATCGTTGGAAAAAAAGTATTATCACCTTTGGTTAAATTAATTGAAGTTAAAGCATCTTTGATTGCACAGAAAGCACAAGCAGGTCAATTTATTATTCTTCGCATTGATGAAAACGGTGAGCGTATACCCTTAACAATTGCTAATTATGATAGTAAAAAAGGCACAGTTACTATTATCTTTATGGAAGTTGGAAAAACTACAAAGCAACTAGGAAAAATGAATATTGGTGATAAAATTCTAAATTTTGTTGGACCTCTTGGTGTTCCATCTGATATTGAAAAATATGGTACAGCTGTATGCATAGGTGGCGGGGTTGGTATAGCACCACTTTATCCAATAATTCGTGCTCTTAAACAAAAAAAAAACTATGTTATCAGCATTCTTGGGGTTCGTAATAAAAAACTGTTGATGCTTGAAAAAGAAATAGATGAAGTTAGCGATGAACTACACATTTGTACTGATGATGGTTCAAAAGGTCAGAAAGGTTTTGTAAGCGATGTCCTGCAACATCTTATTAATGAAAAAAAGAAAATCAATGTTGTTTGGGCTATCGGTCCCGTAATTATGATGAAAGTTGTAGCAGATCTTACACGCAAATATGATATTAAAACCATCGTAAGTCTTAATCCAATTATGATTGATGGTACGGGTATGTGCGGTGGTTGCCGAGTTTCCATAGGAGGTAAAACTAAATTTGCGTGTGTTGATGGTCCTGAGTTTGATGGTCACTTGGTCGACTTTGATAATCTTATGCTTCGTAACCGTCGTTTCATATGTCAAGAACAAGAATCTTGTAAGTTGGCTGGAGTGTAATCAATGGCAGCGAGAAAAACAAAATTTGAAATGCCTGAGCAAACACCACAAAACAGAATCAAAAATTTTAATGAGGTTCCATATGGCTATAGCAAAGAGGTTGCTGTTGAGGAAGCAAAGCGTTGTCTGCAGTGTAAAAATAAAC
>JALHTX010000086.1 GCA_022866015.1 Thermoplasmatota archaeon | reverse complement strand
ATGAAGGATATTGAAAAATGGGAAAGACTAAAGGTGAATAAATGCAAATACTAAATGAAATTTATAAACAATTATACTTCGAAAGAGAGAATAGAATTAAGACACACCTATATGTTACTGATTTGGGTTTTTGCCCTCGTAGGGTAATGATGGATTTTGGTGATTTTGAAAAAAGAGATTTTACTAAACAGGAACTTTATATGTTTAAAAAATCCAAACAACAGGAAGTTGATTTTGAGAAAATGCTTGAGAGAAGCGATAATTTTTTTGTATTAAAACATAATTTAAAACTGGATGATGGTTTGCCACCACTCTGGCATGGTGAATTGGATTTCTTTTTATATGATAGGGAAGATAAGGAATTTGAACCACTTGAATATAAATCTTCCAGGAGTTTTAAATATCCTGAATATTTACCCAAAAGGGAAAATGTATTTCAAACAAAGGCATATATCTATGCTTTAAAAAATATGTTTCCAAATCTAAACATTAAAAGAGGCATATTATTTTATGACGATAGGTCTGGTTCTAATTTACCATTAGAATTTTTAATAGACAATACAGATGATTTAATAAATGAAATGAAAATATATGAGGATTGGCATTTAAAAAGCATTTTACCACCAATCCTAGAACGTGAAATAAAACAAACCAAGAATGAATTTTATTTAATCCCAAATTGGCAATGCGGTATATATTGCAAGTACCACGATTTATCCTGTAAACCAAATATGAGTAAAAATAAAATAGCTGAAATTAAAGATGATAAATTAGTTATACGTAAAGATTATTTTGAATATGAAGATAAATTAAATGAAATTATTGATCCTAAAGATGATAAAGATTTTTATAATTTTTGTAAGAGGGGTGGAAAATGAATGATTCAACAAAAGGACTTACAACCGAAGATGTTGTGAGAATGAATAAAAAATATCTTGAAGCTGACAAACACCGGGGAAAAAGACAAGGTTATAATTCATTTTGGAGTTTAGTTTTAATGCTTTTTAGATTAAACAGAAGTAATAAAAAATGGAAAGTTAAAGTAAATTATACAATAACATTACCAGTTAAATGGATATAGGGAGGAGATATAAATGAGTAAAAAAGATGAAATTATTGAAGGTGAAGTAGTGGAAAATAGTAATGGATTACAGGTAATATCACAGGATAGGATAGATACTGCCACCATACTTGCCAATATAGACGCACAGGCAGAGATATTTAGTAAGTTACGGGAATATGTTAAGGGTAATCTTGTACCTAAGGTAGATTATTATTCTATCAGGAAAGGTGCAAAGCCATCACTTGGTAAGAGTGGCGCCGAAAAGATAGATTTTATTTTTAACCTCGTACCCAGATATGTAATACTTTCAAAAGTTTCTACCGATAAGGAAATAGCTTATGAGCTTAGATGTGATTTATATAATAAAAATTCAGCTAAGTTTATGGGTAGTGGTGTGGGTTACTGCTCATCCAGGGAAGATAAAATGCAAAAGTCTATGGCAAAACAAATGATAAAAAATGTTGAATCTGTAGGCAATAACATTATTAAAATTTGTAAAAAGCGTTCCTATGTAGATGCAACATTATCATCAACTATGGCT
>JALHTX010000085.1 GCA_022866015.1 Thermoplasmatota archaeon | reverse complement strand
TAATGGAAAAAACGCCCTGGAGCGACTAGATCCAAACAACGCACCATCCAATATACCGCAGCCACAGAACATACTTATGTAATGTGCAGTTATTGTTAAGGGTTCGTCTCAAACGCTTTTTACACACAGGTGCACAGAAATAATATTCTCTAGATATAAGGAATCATGAATAGATGAAAAGAGAAAATATGAAATTGTAGCCTTTTACAGAAGTAATTATTATCCATCTATCTTAATAATACCAGTAATCATGGGTTTAAATCCCTTCCCCCTGAACTTTTTACGATGTTGATACTGATCCTAAAAGATTCTAAGATTTTTTATAACTTGACATATTTTGTGCTGATATTCCATAATTTTTTTGCTACTTCCATGTTTAAGAATTCTTTTGATAATTTTTTGATTTTTTTCTTTACAAAATATTCTCCTGTGATGTTTTCTACTTCTTTAGAGCTTGCTAGATATATGGAGGTTTCAGCTCCTTTTTTTGGATCTTTTCCAAGAATTTTAAACATATTGCGAGAAAATGTTCCAGCATCTCTTCCCAGGTTAGTTTTACTCATCCCTGGATTTACACAATTGACTGTTACTCCTTTTCCTTCTAATTTTTTGGCAAGCAGTCGTGTGAATAAGATAATTGCTAATTTCGATTGACTATAAGCTTTCATTCCTGAAAAATTATGTTTGAATTCTATATCATCAAAATTAATTGTTCCATAATGCAAACCAGAGGTTAGGTTTATAATTCTAGCCGGTTTGCTTTTTTGTATTACGTCCAAAAGTAGGCTTGTCATAAGAAAGGGTGCGAGATAGTTTGTAGCAAAAATATTTTCTATGCCATCTTTTGATTCTCTTCTTTTGAAATGCCAGGTTCCTACATAGTTTATTAAGACGTGTAATTGATGGTATTTTGTTTTAAATTTTCTACAAAAATTTCTAATAGATTCAAAAGATGCCAGATCACAATGGAACACGCCTATGTTTTTGTTGTCAGTCGTTTGTATTATTTCATTTTTTATTTCATTTCCCCGGTTATCATCTCTGGTAGTTATGATGATAGTTGCACTTAATTTTGCTAAGCCTAATGCTGTTTCTTTTCCAATACCTGATGTGGCACCAGTTATAATGACTATTTTACCATTTAACATTTAACACCTCTGGTATAATGAGATACTATACTTGTTGATAAAACTAATACATTTAAATTAGTTTGAAATCCCTTCTCCTATACTTTTTTACCATCAAGTTTTATAAACCTTTTTTCTTTTATTATACCTATATTGATAAAAGCCAAAACAACCCAACATGACGAAGTAACTTATTACTAGGACATGCCCATGGAATTTGGATATGATATACCCGTACCAATTCAAGGCTATGCTTCCAATTTGAAGGAGTATAAGATATACTATTAAACCAACGGGCCAACGTTCGGGGTGATGTAGAGGTTTCTTTTTAGTAATTAAACGATACCAGAGGTCATAAACCAGATAGATGATTATTGGAAACCCTGCAATCAAGCGTCCTATATCACTTCCGTTTAGAAGGTTTAATGTCCATAAAGCAACAAATGGGACCAACAGCAAACTAAAGACAGGGGCAAGCATCAATTCCTGCTTATCACGTTCATAAGCACGCAACAAATATACTAAACACAAGAAAAGATAATATATAATTGCAGAAAAAACAACAAGATTGTCTATTAAGACCTTATCCATTATATGATGCCCCTGAATTAATTATGCAATAATACCTTCATATAATAAAGATTGTATAATGTCTACACCTAAGACAACATGAGAAAACACATATTTTCATCGGTAATCATGGGTTCAAATCCCTTCCCCGGCATTTTTTACATTTTCAACAGGAATAAACTTCAATTTTTTACTAGTAAACGTGCGTCTAAATCTCCTCCCAGCACATACTAAAAATCATCAATATGTTAACAAATGCGAGTCCAAATCTCCCTACTAACGCCAATAATTAGCACGGTTATTTAAAAGAAGAAAAACATAATTTTTACTGGGTTATAAATATTTAATTTCCATGTTGCCTTATTTAACATCTTGAAAATCACGCGTGCTTTCGTATACCAACTCTACCAAGATTTATACGCCAACTCAGAGAGTCTCTCAGAGAGCTTTAGGAATTTATTTTTAATGTTTTGCATTCAATGTTCCTCGTCTCAATTTCTACTTACGAAAAGTATCAAATGTATTATATATTTTACTTTTTTTAATCTTGAACAAAGAGACATTTTAAATACAACTGTGTTTTTATCGATTTATGAAAATAGGCGAAGCCATTCATCTCTATATTACTGTAAGTCGTTGGGAATTCCTACCCGCTGTGTTTATAGGTATTTTTATTGGAATTCTAATTGGTGCTAATTCAGTAGGCTCGATTCTAGTAGCAAGTTCTTTTCCTTATCTACTTGAAGGCATTTTCATATTTATCCTATTATTTAACGTTGGGTTCATGGTGAATTGTTGGGCGGATTGGAAAGTTGATGAACTCTATAAGACTCGATTATACCAAGCTGTTAAAAAATTAGGCCGTCGTTCACTAGGAGTCATCATCATAATACATATTCTTCTATCATTTGTATTGGCGTTTCATTTAAGCATTGTCTTAAAAAGGATTGAAATTAGCATCCTTGTCTGGATTGGTACGTTTCTTGGTGTTGGTTACTCCATTGAACCTATTCGTTTTAAGAAGCGAGGGATTCTTCATTCAATAGTAGCCCTTCCAATTTTTTTTATCCCGGGAGTCTATTCCTATTTCCTTGTTTCATCATTGTCTATCACTGATCTATATGCTATTTTTTTCCTTCTTACTGCAACTGGGATAACCATCGGTCATTATGCATTAATACTCATTAGTCAAGCTGAGGATCAACCAGATGACAAGAAAATGG
>JALHTX010000084.1 GCA_022866015.1 Thermoplasmatota archaeon | reverse complement strand
TACGGCAACATACACAGTAACACTTACAGTTACTGATCAACTCAACAAACAAGAAACAAAGACTAAAACAATTACAGTCACTGAAACTAGTATTAGCGAAGTTGAAATAAAAGATGTAAAAGGCGGATTTGGAGTAAAAGCAACTATCGTAAGTGACGCACAAGTACCATGGTCTATTACAGTAAAGGGAAGCGTATTCTTAGGAGGATCCGCAGACGGTATGGCAGAAGGAGTAACACAGATTAAACTACCATTCACAATAGCCTTTGGAAACGTAAACATCAAAATTACAGCCGGTACAGAAGTAAAACAATACACAGCATTAATGCTTGGACCAATTGTCCTAAAACTACAAGCAACATAAAACAAAAAAAAAATTAATCTGAGGGAAAAATCCCCTCAACATTTTCTCTTTTTTTTTAATTTTTTAATCGATTGATATACTATATAAATTAGAATATATTAAATTTAACCAAAAAGATTAAATATCTAAGACATAAATATATTAATATTCGTATGGTATTGATATATGAGAAAAAATCATTATAAAACCCTAACCCTTATTTTCATAATTTTTATAATTAACTCAAGTTTAATTTTCACAATTAAAGCAGATAATCAATCTAATTTTAAAAACGATGATGAGATAGATGAAATTCAAACTCAATCAGATATTTATGAAGAAATATATGGAGATATTATTATTGGACAGAGTTTTAGACCAGATCTAGGTAATCTTACAAGAATAGAACTTCTATTATCAAAAAAAGGAAACGTAAAATTTAATATTACAGTAGGAATTAGAGAACAGATAGCTGGACAAGATTTTATAAATATATCAATCCCTCCAACTAAAATTACAACAAATCAACAATGGATACAAATAAATTTTACAAATATTGTGTTAAATACAGAAGGAAAAGCTTACTATATAGTCTGTAAGACCTCAAAGGGTGATCAAAATAACAGTTATAGATGGTATGCAAGTGCTACAGATACTTATCCAAAGGGAATCCAATATTATACTGACAACTCTGGAGAAACATGGTCTCAAAATACTAGCCGGGATCTATGTTTTATAACTCATGGTAAAGAAATAATAAAAGACACAAGATTGGAAATAACATATGTTACAGGGAAATCAGGGAAAACAATAAACGTAGGTATAGAAAATACAGGAGAAGCAGATATTAAGAATATAGAAGTATATCTAGGAATAGAAATAGGTTTGTTACTCAAATTAAATACACATTATAATGATACCATTGAATTACTTAAAGCCGGAAAATTAGGAGGTCTAATATTTCCTAATATTTTTGTGTTAAGACCTATTGCATTTGGAAATATCAAAGTCACTGTCTTAGCAGATGGCATAGATGCAATTAACAAAACTTATAGTGCATTCTTCTTACCTTTTTATATATACATTTCTAAATAAATCTGTATTTTTAATTTTAATGATTTGCATACAAAAAAGTTATTCTAATACAATTTAAAATAAATTTATTAATAAAAAATTATATTACAAAACCATAAAAACATTTATAATAAATAAAACACATATATACTAATAATTATGAGAAAAACATCACAACAATATAAAAACAAAAGAAAAATAATAACAATTTCAATAATAATTCTTATAATAAACTTATCTTTTTTAACATCAGCTCAAAAAATAACAGAACAAAAAAATACAGAAAACCCCGAAATACAAAAAATAAAAACAAAAAAAATCAGTATAATCCCAACAGAAAAACTACCAGGAATAAAAACAACATCATTCTCAAAAAACTATCATCAAAGCTTCTCAAATGATGTATCAATAATACCTAAAGAACTATTCCCAATACAAAAACACCCAAAAATAATAACTGATAAACAAAATATAATGGTCATTTTAGAAACCAAGAAAAATGAAACAAGCAACTCACAGATAACAGCAACATACTCACAAGACCAAGGAAAAAACTGGAATGAAATACTAACCTATTCTTTAAATAACACAGAATTCAAAATACCAACAATTGACTACACAGGAGATCCCGAGATGCAAGCCTACGGATCACATAAAATAGATACAAATACAGGTATACAAGCAATATTTAATTTCCCAAGCCTATCCGACCCATATGCACCATATAAGGGGTCAACACCAGATTTTGATAGAGATGGCTGGTTTACAGGACTAACATTAAGCTGGAACCCAGGTGACTGGCTAAACATAACAGATCTATCAACCGCAGGCTACAAACATGGAACCGATAACTCTCCATATAAAAACTTTCATGGACTCACAGCATGGTCAGGACAACATAAAGACCTAAGATGGTCATAT